>USBX01000106.1 GCA_900552995.1 uncultured Collinsella sp. | reverse complement strand
ATCTACACGAGCCTTATCGTCGGCAGCGTCAGATGTGTATAAGAGACAGCATCAACTTAGACGAAATCGTGACGGGGGCTGACGGCAAGTCGGTCCGCGTCGTCGAGGCGGGCAGCGCCTTTGCCGAGGTGGGGCTGCTTTCCATTCCGTACAAGTACGACACGAATGGCACCGAGACGACCGACGATGACACGGTCACGGTCCCTGCAGACGGCAGTGACGAGAAGCTCTACACCGCCAAGAACGTCAACGACCTTTTGGCAGACCCCGACAAGGGCTCCGACTACCAAAGCCGCCTTGAAGCCGTCCGCAACAAGATCAAGCCGCTCGACGAGGCCTTTGAAAACGAATCGAACAAGGTGCTCGGCACATCCACCACCAACTATTTCTACGGCGAGGACGCCGCAGGCACGCATGGTTGGGAAATGGTGCGCACCACCGATTTCCGCCCCAGCAAGGAGGGCGACACCACCAAGGCCCAGACCATCGGCCATGTGATCTGCGGCTCCTATCTTGACCTGACGGGCGCAGACCTTGCCATCGAGAACGCGGGTGGCATCCGCGGCGGCATCGCTGCAGGCGATGTGACCGCAGGCAACGTCATCGCTATCTCGCCCTACGGCAACACCGTGGAGACCTGGACCATGACCGGTGCGGACTTCCTCGCAGCGCTCGAGCATTCGCTGCAGATCAGCGACGAGTGCAATCACAGTTATGAGCTTCAGCAAGCCTACGTGGCAGCCGGCCATACCGAGCAGGAAGCGCAAGACAAGTACAAGTGGCGCGATGACTCTGGCAGCGTTCTCTCCTTTGGCGGCATCAACGTGACGATTGATTGGACGCAGCCCGAAGGCAAGCGCATTGTGAGTGCCACACTCGTCAAGGACGGCAGCACGCTCGATCCCACCAAGACCTATACCGTCGCCACCAACAACTACATCATCACCAACACGACCGACTTCCCCACCTTCGCACACGCCACCAAGCGCACCGAGTGGGGCACGTGTGAGGCGGCGCTGAGGGCGCTGATTGGGCAAAACGGCTGGGAGAGCAAGATGGCCGGACTCGCCGGCACCATCAGCTTCGGCTCCGCAGCCGTGGACCCCACGCCTACACCGGCCCCGACGCCTAAGCCCTCGCCTAAGACGGACACGACGACCACGAAGGTCATCACCAAGAAGACGACCGGCAAGCTCGCCGCAACGGGAGACCGCACGCTAGCCGTGATTGGCGCATGCCTCATCGGCGGCATCGTCATCATCATTCTCGGCATTATCTGGAAGCGTCGACGCTAAGCTACACCGCCGGGCCTTGCAGCCCCGCCGCATAAACCTTATATCGAGCACAGAAGCCCGTCCGAATTTGAACTGCCTCCCATTTCTTGGACATGAGAAATGGGAGGCTTTCTTTATGCGCGTTGATTTGAGAGTGAAGCATGATATCGAGGCCAGGAAGGCGGCCATAGGGCTCTTCGAGCTCGGGCACGGGTATAAATCTGCCGCGATTGCCCTTTCGCTTCCCGTGGAAGCCGTGAGAAGATGGCAGGAGATATACCGCGCATTCGGGAGCGAGGTGCTGCTGCGCATGGACGGAAAGCAGGGCAGGTACACATACGAGCAGAAGGTCGCCGCCGCCTCCGCCGTCGTCGACGGCGGCATGACGAAGACCGAGGCGATGGCGGCGTTCGGCGTAATGTCGATGTCGCCGCTCAAGAAGTGGTGCGCGCTATACCGCCGGGGCGGCGCGGAGGCCCTGCGCCCGAGGCCCAAGGGCCGGCCGAAGGGTTCCAAGGCGAGGCCGCGGACCCGCGAGGAGGAGCTCGAGGAGCGGTGCCGTAGGCTCGAGGCCGAGGTGGCCTACCTAAAAAAATTACGCGCCCTGGTCGAGAGGGACGGGCTCTGACCAGGGCGAAGGCCGAAGCGGTCGCGGCCCTGCGCGCCGAGGGGCACGCGCTCGGGCACCTGCTCGCATGCGCCGAGCTCAAGCGGTCGACCTACTACTACGCCCTCGCGCACCCGCCGAGGCCCACGCGCCCCGAGCTCTGGGAGGCGGCCGCCGAGATCTTCTCGCGCACCGCCAACGGCTGCGGGCACCGGCAGATAGCGATGTGCCTCAGGGCGGAAGAGGGGGCCGTGATAGCCGACAAGACCGTGCTCAAGATGATGCGCGAGATGGGGATTCGCTGCGGTATCAGACGCGAGACGGCCTACCACAGGTACAACTCGTACAGGGGCGTCGTCGGCAGGACGTTCGAGAACGTGATCGCGAGGGATTTCGACGCCGGGGCCCCGTGGCGGAAGCTGGGAACGGACGTCACCGAGTTCAAGGTGGCGGGCGGCAAGGCCTACTGGGCCCCGACGCTGGACTTCTGCACCAAGGAGATTGTGGCGAGCGACATATCGACCACGCCCGACATGGCCCAGCAGGTCAGGATGCTCGACGAGCTGCTGTCCAAGATCCCCGAGGGCGCCGCCCCGACCATGCACTCGGACCGGGGCTGGCAGTACCAGCACGCCTCGTACACATCCAGGCTCGAGGCCGCCGGCATCGTCCAGAGCATGTCCAGGAAGGCGAACTGCATCGACAACGCCGCCACCGAGCAGCTCTTCGGCCACGTCAAGGACGAGTTCTACCGGGGCCGCGAGTGGGAGACGTTCGAGGATTTCAAACGCGACCTGGAGGAATACATAGTCCACTGGAACACGAGCCGGAGGCAGGTAAGATTGAAGGGCCTGACCCCGGAGGAGTTCCGGAATCAGGCCCTCGCGGCCTAGTCGCTATTTAGGGCGTCCAAGATTTGGGACGCAGTTCAATTTGATCGGACGGGCTTCTTGGTGGGTATCATGGTTGGATGATCATGAGGAGGTTTCCCTACATGGAATTGTTTGAGCCAATTCTTCATTTCTTTGCACAACGATGGGTCCACAACATCATCTGGGCCGGTATCTTGGCCATCGGCACCGCCGTTGCCGCCAAAATCGCGTCCAAGACCCTGCACCACCTGCTTAACCGCGATGATAACCCGCTCCCAGCATCGAGCATCTTCATCAACATCACACGCGCCGTCATCTGGATGATCGGCGGCAGCTTTATCCTCGACAACTGTTTTGGCATTAATGCAAACGCCCTCGTCGCCGCTCTTGGCGTCGGCGGCATCGCCATCTCGCTCGGCTTTCAGGACACGCTCTCAAACCTTATCGGCGGCATGCAGGTAACCTTTATGGGCATCATCAAGCCCGGCGACAATATCGAAGTCGGTGGCGTGTCGGGCGTGGTCCAGGACATCACCTGGCGTCATACGACCATCGAGGACGCCTGCGGGCAGACCATCATCGTCCCCAACTCAAATATCTCCAAGAACACGCTCGTGCATCTGATGCCCTTTGGGCGCGTGGCCGTGCCCGTTGCCGTAAAGGACACGTCTAAGTGGGCTTCCCTTGACGCGCTGGCAGACGAGCTCACGAGCGCAACCAAAACGGCCGTCTCGCCCATCTCTGGCTTTGACAAGGAGCCCTACGTGCTCTTTAGCGAGATCGGCGACTTTGGCGTCAAGGGCAAAATCATCTTTATCGTCAGCGACGATAGCACCACCTTCACGGCAGCCGACGCCTGCATTCGTGCCATCGCCCCCATCATCGCCTAAACTACCACAAAGGGGACAGGCACCTTTGTGGTAGTTTCGCATCGTGGTACCATGGTTCATATCGTTGTTTAAACGACTAAGGGAGTAGACACCATGGAAGAGGCCTATCGTCAAGCACGCAAGCGCGGCGAGCAGGGACGCCGTCGCGCCATCAGCCAAAGCGAGCACCCGTACCTTACGGACCTCGACAGCTTGGTTGCCCAGCTCCCCTTAGGTCAGCGAGAGAGCGTCGGCCTGCGGGATATTCCGCTCGAAATGGTCGTCGGCACGGTTACCAAGGGCCGTCAGTCTGCCTTTTCGTGCAACTTTATGCCCCTGTTGCCATTTAGCACCGAGTTCGCCCGCAAGTGGTCTAACCTCTACGACATCCAGGTAACCGAGGGCTATCGCGACCCCATCATCGTCACCGAGTTCATGCATCGGTTCTATGTCCAGGAAGGCAACAAACGCGTCAGTGTCCTCAAATTCCTAGACGCCCCGACGGTTTCGGCCAAGGTCACCCGTCTCTACCCCGGCAAATGGGATTCCGTCGAAAGCCGCCTGTACGGCGAGTTCTGCGCGTTTTGGCGCGTCTGCCCCCTATACGAGATCGAGTTCTCGCGTGAGGGAAGCTACGAAACGCTCGCCAAGATGCTCGGTCAGAACCTTATCGAAAAATGGCCGCAGAAAAAGGTCGACTACCTGCGCCACACCTTCCTGCTCTTTAAGCGTGCCTACCTTCGCGCAGGCGGCGATCACTTGGACATTACGACCGCCGACGCCATGCTCGTCTACCTCAACGTGTACAACCAGGACCTGTCTCTTATACACATCTGACGCTGCCGACGATAAGGCTCG
>USBX01000105.1 GCA_900552995.1 uncultured Collinsella sp. | reverse complement strand
ATGCAGGCCTATGCCTTCGTGTTGGCGCGCGACAGGTCGCGGTGGGAGATGCTCACGTGATACTGGGCGCCTTCCAGGTAACGGGCCGTGGCCTCGGCAATGGCGACGCTACGGTGCTGTCCGCCCGTGCAGCCGATGGCGATAGAAAGCTGCGGCTTACCCTCCGCGATATAGCCCGGCATCACCGTATCGAGCAGCTGTGTCCAAGCCTTCCAAAACTCCTGCGTCTTGGGGTGGTCCAGAACAAAATCGGAGACCTTTTTATCGAGACCGGTCATCGTGCGCATCTCGGGATCGTAAAACGGATTGGGCAGGAAGCGGACGTCGATCATAATGTCCGCCTCGACGGGCATGCCGTGCTTAAAGCCAAACGAGAACACATGGACGTCCATGAGCTGTTGGTCGGACAGCTCGGAAAATGCCATACGTAGCTTGTTGCGCAGCGCAGAGGTGCGCAGACGACTCGTGTCGATAATCATATCGGCTCGATCGCGCACGCCCTGCAGCTGAAGGCGCTCGCGCTGAATGGCATCGGCCGTAGTCTCCCCCGGCTTGGCAATGGGATGACGGCGGCGATTTTCGCTGTAGCGACGAATCAGCACCTCGTCAGAAGCCTCCAGGAACACGATGTCGCAGCTCATCTCGCGCTCTTCGAGCGCGGCGACCGCATCGAGCAGCTCATCGAACAAGCCCTGGCTACGCAAATCGCAGGTGACGGCGAGATGCCTGCCCACGCCCGTATTGATGCCGACGAGCTCGGCAAGCTGGGCGATGAGACGCGGAGGCAGGTTATCGATGCAAAAATAGCCCATGTCCTCGAACACGTGCATGGCCTGCGTGCGGCCCGATCCGGACATTCCGGTGATGATGACGATATCGGGGATGCGCTCCGAGCGCTCCGCCGCATCCATGGCATCTCCCTTTTGCATGTGCTGCCTCCCGAAAACAAGCGCGGGACCCAGCAACCCGGATCCCGCGCGGTCAATTGCCTTTATTGAGTATACCGCCCCGAGCGGATACGAGGCCTGTCTTACGCCTCAAGCGCAGCCTTGAACCAACTTGTAATACTCGTGGGGTGCGTGATGGCGGTGCCGACGACAACGGCCCAGGCGCCAGCATCGATCGCGGCGCGAGCCTCCTCGGGCGTATGCACGCGACCCTCGCAAATGATGGGAAGGCCGGGGAATTCCTCGGTCGCCTGACGCAGGAGCGGCAGGTCGGGGCCATCGGCCATGGTGCAGTCGATGGCGGCGGCACCGTGAGAGAGCGTGGTAGATACCAGGTCGAAGCCCATATCAACCGCACGGCGAATGTCCTCGATGGTGGCACAATCCGCCATCAGGAGCACACCCTCCTCGTGCAGCGGACGGAAGGTATCCTCGACCGTCTTGCCATCGGGGCGCGGACGATCGGTGGCGTCGATCGCCACGATATCGGCACCAGCAGCAACGCAGGCGCGGGCGTGACGCAGCGTCGGCGTGATGTAAACGCCCTCGTGTCCATCCTTCCATAGGCCAATAACAGGAACCTCACAGCGACCCTTAATGGCGGCAATGTCGGCAAGGCCCTGGCAGCGAATGGCGGCGGCGCCGCCGAGTTCGCAAGCGCGAGACATTTGAGCCATGGTCTCGGGCGTACGAAGCGGCTCGCCCATATACGCCTGAACGCTCACGACGAGCTTACCCTTCAGGGATTGAATCAAAGGATCAACGGTCATGTGCGACTCAACCTTTCTCAAAACAGCCTTCTGAGACACCGCACCTTGACGTTCAAACCGTCGCTCGCGTACCGAAGTACGCTTCGCTCCTCTTTCACGTCAATCTGCGGCACCTCAGAAGGCGCACTTGGTAGTTATGTTTACTTCAACGACGCAAGAAGGTGTTCGGCGGCACCGATGAGCGGAGCATCGCCCTCCAGAGACCCGATGAGAATCGGCGTGTCCTGGAGCGGATCGAGCGCCTGGCTGGCATAGCCCTCGTGCACCGAATCCTTCCACGTCTGCGAACGCCAATCGGGACCTTGGTGAATCACGCCGCCCGAAAGCACGATGACCTCTGGATCCAGAATATTGGCAAGCGAGCCCAAGCTGGCGCCCAGCGCAAAGCCGGCGTCATGGATGACCTCGGTCGCCTTTGCGTCGCCAGCACGACACAGGTCGTTCACGTCGCGACCGACCGAAGGACGGCTGGGGTCAACTCGACCGAAGCGTTCGTCGTACATACGGCCAATCGAGGTGCCCGAAGCAACAGACTCAAGATGGCCGGAACGCCCGCAGGCGCAGGGAATGCCGGCGGCAGCCGAGCACTCGATGTGGCCCATATGACCGGCAGCACCATGGAAGCCCTGCATCACGCGGCCGTTCTCGACATATGCGCCACCGATGCCCGTACCGATTCCCAGGCACAAGACGGAGAACTTGCCCTTGCCGACGCCCCAGTGGGCCTCACCCAGAGCATGAGCCTGCACGTCGCCTACGACGGCAACGGGAAGACCGAGGTCCTCGCGCAGGCGCGGCCCCAACTGAACGCCGGACCAGCCGGGCATGATCTCATTGGCATAAGCAATGGCGCCCGTCTTGGGATCGACGACGCCTGCGGCACCGATACCGACACCGAGAACCTCGACATCGGGATTCGCCTCAAGAGCGGCCTTGATAGACGCCTCGATACGCTGGAAGACGGCTTCGCCGCCCTCCTGGGCCTCGGTAGGAACCTCGGCCTCAAAAACGGGATGGGGCACACTACCGTCAGCCGGGTACTCCATGATGGCAGTCGCAATTTTAGTTCCGCCGATATCGACAGAGCAGACGTACTTGTTCTCCATGTCGCTCTCCTTAGGAGATAAAAAACAACTACAGGAAATGAAGGCTGCGTTATCGCCGCAGCTTGGTAAAGGTTTCCCGGGTGCCCGAGGTTGGGGTGAAAGCGGTCGGGCGTTGACCTAATGGGTCACGCTCGACCGCTTGAGCCCCAAGATCGGGTGCCCGGGGAAGCTTTACAGGAGACCGTTGTCCTGGAGGACCTTCTTAATCGCCTCGACGTTCTCGCCGGTCATGGCCTTCACCGGGCGCGGCATGGTCGGGCTGTCGAAGATGCCCATGAGGTTCATAGCGGTCTTGAAGGCGCCGACGCCACCGGCATAGCCCTGGACGCCCGAGGTGACATCCCAGATGTGCGAAATCTCATTGAGGCGATCCTGCTCGGCCTTGACGGTAGCCCAGTCACCAGCCTGAGCGGCCTTCCACTGACGCACGTAGCCCTCGGGCTCAACGTTGGCAAGGCCCGGGACAGAACCGTCGGCGCCACCGAGGTAAGCGCCGTCGACAACAACCTCGTGACCGGTGAGGATGCTCATCGGATGGCCGTTCTTCTCGTTCTCCTGAACGAGATAGCGGAACGAGATGTCATCACCCGAGGAATCCTTGACGCCAGCAAGGACGCCCTCGGCGCCGAGCTTGGCAAGGAGCTTCCAGGGGAGCTTGGTGTGAACGCAGACGGGAATGTCATAGGCAAAGATGGGCAGGTCGAGCTCCTCGTGCAGGATGCGGAAGTGCTCCTCGACCTCGGTCATGCCCTGCAGGGCATAGAACGGGCAGGTGGCGACAAGCGCATCGGCGCCCAGCTCCTGAGCGACCTTACCGTGCTCGATCATGCGCTCGGTCTCGGTATCGATGATGCCGACCAGGACGGGCACGCGGTGGTCGACGATACGAACGGCCTCGGCGATGATCTGGCGACGACGCTCATCGGTGGAGAAAACGACCTCGCCCGAAGAGCCCAGGAAGAACAGGCCATCGACGCCGGCATCGATCATGCGGTTGATGCTGCGCTCAAAGGAGGCAACGTCGAGCTGGTGGTCTTCGGTATCGGGAACAACGACGGGAGGGATAACGCCGGTGAATTTCTGAGTTGCCACAAGAATCTCCTTAGTTGTCTGGCGGGCGGCCCTATGCCACCCACTCTTGTTGGCAGTGTCCAGGCCGTCTAGGCCAAAGAACACGGGTAGAACGTTTGGTTAAAAAAGTCGATGACTTCGTTTTCGAACGCGTTGATGCGCTCATGAGCGTATTTGGCATAGATGATATGCCTCCGGTCACACTCAAGACCGTTGAATACGGCAAACTGGCCCTTGGGATCACTCACGGCATCCATGAGCGATGTGCCCATGAGCACCGATCCACGCACCCGAGACGACAACGCCTCGAGGCCACCGGGAATTGGATTGGCAACCGCCGTGCAGGCGAGGCCCCGCTCGTCCAGAGCAGAAACCGCCAGCGCGACTCCGCCGCCAAGGCCCTCGCCCCATGCAAAGATGCGGTCGGGGTCCATGCCATCAAGATTGCGCGCCACCTTCGCCATCGCGCAACCCCAACGGACGCGCTTGACAAAAGCAGGAGAGGCAATCCCCTGCTGCAGCTCGCTGGATCCAATCGCCTCATCGTCCAGCGCAAGCACGGCATATCCCATGGCCGCAAACCTCGTCATGTGATGCCATCCC
>USBX01000104.1 GCA_900552995.1 uncultured Collinsella sp. | reverse complement strand
GAGATTAGCGAGTGTCTCGTGGGCTCGGAGATGTGTATAAGAGACAGGATCACACCGGTATGACGCTGGCGCTTGCCGTCAACTACGGCGCGCGTGCCGAGATTACCCGCGCTGTCCGTCAGATCGCGCTCGACGTTGCCGCCGGTAAGATTGATCCTGCCGCAATTGATGACGACATGGTGGCTTCCCGCCTCTATACCGCCGGTCTTCCCGATCCCGAACTTGTGATTCGCACCTCTGGTGAGCTGCGCCTTTCGAACTATCTGCTGTGGCAGGTGGCTTATTCCGAATTCTACGTCACCGATACCTATTGGCCCGACTTTGATCGTTGGGGCCTTGTCGACGCCATTTTGGCCTATCAGGGCCGTGACCGTAGGTTTGGTGGACTGAGTAAGACCGAGGAGGCTTAATCGTGTCCGATCGTCCCAAGGCATCTGCTCCCAAGACGCCTACGCGTAAAGCTGCCACTGCGGGAGCGCCTGCAGCGAAGAGCGGCACCGGTTCGTGGCTGGCGGGCTTTATTACCCGTGCCGCCGCCGGTATCGTCTACGCCGTTGTCTTTATTCTGTGCTTGGTTTTGGGTATCGTGCCCACGGCCATCTTTGTTTCCGTCATGAGCGGTCTGTGCTGCTATGAGTTTTTCCGTATGACGAGGCTCGATGGCAAGATGGCTAACGAGCGCATGGGTATCGCTGCCGCCGTACTCTTTCCGCTGTCGGCGTTGGGCGATTCGATGTTGCTGAATGCCCTGCTTTTTGCCCTGATGCTTGCTGTGGGCATTTGGTATGTCTGGTCGCCGCGTACCCGCATCTCTGATGTGGCCGTGACGCTCATGGGTCCCATCTACACTGGCTTTATGCTGTCGGCTATCGTGCTGCTGCGCGATGCCGTGCCCGGTTTTGCCGGCGCCCTGCTTTCAGTGGGCGTTTGCGCGTCCCTTTGGGTCTCCGATTCGTTTGCCTACATCGTGGGCAGCCGCATCGGTAAGCATAAGATGGTCCCCAAGATCTCTCCCAAAAAGAGTTGGGAGGGCTTTGTCGGCGGTATCCTGGGATCGGTTTTGATCTGGCTTATCCTGTGGGCCACGCACTTCTATAGGCTGAGCCTGCCCTATGCGCTGCTCTGCAGCGTCGTCGTGTCCATCCTGGGCGTAATCGGCGACCTTATCGAGTCGCGCATCAAGCGCGGCGTCGGTGTCAAGGATTCCGGCAATCTGATTCCTGGCCATGGCGGCATGCTCGATCGCAGCGACTCGCTCATCTTTGGCTGCATCACCGCTCAGCTGCTGCTGATGATCGGGGGCGTGCTGTAATGTCATTCCAGACGACGTACGGTCCCGATGGGCGTCTTCGAGTTGCTATTTTGGGCTGTACGGGCTCTATCGGCACCCAGGCGCTCGATGTTTGTCGCCAGCATGCCGATCGTCTGCAAGTGACGGCGCTTTCCGTTAACTCCAGTACCTCCGAGCTCGTTGCATTCGCGCGTGAGTTTTCGGTTCCGGCGGTTGCCGTGGCCGATGTCGCTCATGGCGATGACGCCGTGCTGCAGGAGTTGCCCGAGGGAACGAAGCTCGGCGTTGGCGCGCAGGCGGTTTGCGAGCTCGCGCGTCGCGACGATGTCGACTGCGTGCTCGTCGCTATTGTGGGCGCCGCCGGTCTCGAGGCGAGCCATGCGGCCTTGACCTCGAATAAGCGCCTTGCCCTTGCCAACAAGGAGTCCCTCGTCGTCGGTGGCGACTTGCTTATGCCGTTGGCGCAACCGGGCCAGCTTATTCCAGTCGACTCTGAGCACTCCGCCATCTACCAGTGCTATCTGGGGGAGAACCCACGCGAGGCTCATTGTATTTGGCTCACCTGCTCGGGCGGTCCGTTCTTTGGCCGCACCCGCGACGAGCTCAATCGCGTGACGCGTGCCGATGCCCTCGCACATCCCACGTGGGCCATGGGTGCCAAGATCTCCATCGACTCCGCCACCCTCATGAACAAGGGCCTGGAGCGCATTGAGGCCATGCATCTGTTTAACTGCGACCTCGATTTCATTAACGTGGTCGTGCAGCGTCAGTCCAAGATTCACTCTATGGTCGAGTTCGCCGACGGCTCCGTGATGGCGCATCTCGGTGCTTCCGACATGCGTATTCCCATCCAGTTCGCGTTCTCGTATCCCGAGCGTTGGGATACCCCGGCGCCTCGTATCGATTTCCGCGAGCTGGGGCAGCTCACGTTTGATGCTGCCGACATGGATACCTTCCGCTGTCTGGCACTGGCCGAGCGTGCCGGCAAGACGGGCGGCACCATGCCGTGCGTGCTAAATGCCGCCAACGAGGTTGCCGTCGATGCCTTCCTGCACGATGGCTGCAGCTTTACCGATATCGATCGCATTGTGGAATCCTGCATGGATGTCCACGATATGCAGGTGGTCGATTCGTTTGAGCAGCTTCGCGACATCGATGCGTGGGCGCGTGAAAAGGCTGCGCAGGTGCTCGCCGCAACCCGTTCCTAACCCATAAGGATTGCTTTTTCGTTTTATGGATACTGTTCTGAGCGTTCTCTCATCGGTCTTTTGGGGCCTGCTGATGCTTTCCGTCCTCGTGTTTTTGCACGAGGGCGGCCACTTTTTGGCGGCGCGTGCCTGCGGCGTCCGTGTGACCGAGTTCTTTTTGGGCCTGCCGTGCCGCTTTGACATCCATTACACGTCGCGTCGCATTGGAACCAAGTTTGGCGTGACCCCGCTGCTGCTGGGTGGCTACGCTGCCATCTGCGGTATGGATCCGACCGACGTCTCGTGTGCCGATCGCGTGCTCGCGGCTATCTATCGTCATGGTCGCGTGACCGTGGCCGACCTTGCTGTCGAGCTCGAGCTTTCCGAGGAGGATGTGCTTGAGGCATGCGCCCTGTTGCTTGGCTGGGGCTCCATCGCACCCTGGTATGAGGAAGGGGAGAAGCCCTTGCCGAGCTACTATCCCACCAAGTATCAGACGCTGCCACGAGATGCGGCGGGTTACACCACCTTTGACGGCCGCCGTTTCGATCGCGAACATTCAACTGCCGAGGGCGATGCGTGGGAGCTGCCGTGCGGCGAGGCCGAGTTCCTTGCACAAGAGCGTTCGCACACCTATCTTGGCCAGGGCTTTCTCAAGCGCGCCTTTATGCTGCTCGCGGGCATTATTGTCAATATCCTGACGGGTTTTTTGCTCCTTATGAGCATCTATTCCATCGCAGGTGTCACCGTGCCGGTGGATACCAATGTGATCGGCCAGGTTGACGAAGGCTCGATTGCCGCCGCGGCGGGAATCGAGGGCGGCGACGCGATCCTTTCTGTCGACGGAGTGTCGTGCTCTACCTGGATGGACGTCTACGATGCCATCGGCAAGGCTGCCGGTAAGGACGATATCGTCATTGAGTACGAGCGTGACGGCAAGCAGCATTCGACCACGGTTGCACTTAAAGAGGGCGAGCGTCTAGGTGTGTATGCCTCTACGCAGGTGGTCCGTTTAGACCCCATCATGTCGGCTCGCCTGTCGTTCTCCTATGTCGTGCAGACAGCGGAGGGCGTGATGCGCCTGCTCCAGCCGCAGCATACGATGGAGATTCTCGATCAGTCCTCTTCGATCGTGGGTATTAGCGTTATGTCCTCACGGGCTGCTGCCGCCGGCCCTGCCACGTTCCTTTCGTTTGCCGCCCTCATTTCGTTCTCGCTTGGCTTTATGAACCTGCTGCCCATCCCACCACTCGATGGCGGCAAGCTGGTCATCGAGATCATTCAAAAGATTGCGGGCCGCGAGCTTCCGCTCAAGGTTCAGACGATTGTGAGCTATGTGGGCATCGCGCTCTTTGCACTGCTGTTTGTCTATATGCTTCGTTCCGACATCCTTCGATTTATTCTGTAGGGGAGTGTTTGGTTTGTCTTTATCCCATCCTTTGCCTCGCGAGCTGACGCGCCCCGTGCATGTGGGCGGCGTGCAGATCGGTGGCGGCGCGCCTGTGGTGGTCCAATCTATGACCTGCACCGATACTGCTGATGCCCAGGCAACGCTTGCGCAGGTGTGCGCGTTGGCGCAGGCTGGCTGCGATATCGTGCGCGTGAGTGTGCCCACCGAGGCCGCACTTGAGGGTTTCCGCACCATCTGCGCCGAGTCTCCGGTGCCGATTGTCGCCGATATCCACTTTAACCATAAACTCGCCATTGGCGCTGTCGAGGCTGGTGCCTCCAAGCTGCGCATCAACCCCGGTAATATCGGCGATTGGGCCAAGGTTGACGCTGTCATCGATGCCGCGGGTGCCGCGGGCTGCGCGATTCGCATTGGCGTGAACGCGGGTTCGCTTGAGCAAGATATTGCCGAGCGCGACGACCTCACGCAGCCCGAAAAGCTCGTGATGTCGAGCGAGCGCTTTGTGCGGCACTTTGAGGACCGTGGTTTTACGAACATTGTGCTTTCGGCCAAGGCCCATAGCGTGCAAACGACGCTTGATACCTATCGAGCCCTATCGCGTGAGATTCCCCACGTTCCGCTTCACCTGGGCGTGACGGCGGCGGGGAC
>USBX01000103.1 GCA_900552995.1 uncultured Collinsella sp. | reverse complement strand
ATGCCGGGCATGGACGGCTACGAGGCAACCCGGGCGATCCGCCTGAGCGAAAAGGCCGATGCGGCCGACATCCCCATCATCGCGCTCACCGCCAACGCCTTTGCCGAAGACGCCAAGGCGGCACACGACGCCGGCATGAACGCCCATCTGCCCAAACCGCTCGACTTTAGCAAGCTCAAAAACATACTCGCCTGTATCAAGAAAAACGGGGCTGTTTCGCTATAGTTTGTGCTCAACCACCATGCGCAGTAGAAAGGAAGCCAACGATGTTTAGGCCCTTACGTCGAAAGAAACGCGCCATCACCGACGAGAAAGCGCGCGAACTGCTCGCTACCTGCAAGCGCGGCGTCTTTGCCGTCAACGGCGATGATGGCTACCCCTATGCCATTCCCGTCAACTACTTCTTTGACGCCGAGCACGACAAGATTTATTTCCATGGCGCCAAGGCTGGCCACAAGATCGATTCACTCAAGCATGATGATAAAGTCTGCTTTACCGTTTACGGCAACGAGTGGTACAAGGACGGCGACTGGGCTCCCTACGTTATGAGTACCGTTGTCTTTGGTCGTTGTCGCCTGGTAGATGAAGCGCCCGCGTTTATCGAGGACAAAGTCCGTCAGCTCGCGCTTAAGTACTACCCTTCTGCCGAAGAAGTCGAGGAGGAGATCGCCAAAGACATAAAGGGCGTCCAACTCTACGAGATTTCGATTGAACATCTTTGCGGAAAGCAGATTCATGAAAAGTAGCGAATGCGGAAAACGCGCTCGCTACCCTCTGCACCCCATGTGCCCACGCATTTTGACGGCGTGGGCACATGGGGCAGCACTCGAATCGAGCGCCCCCTATACCCCAAAAACGTAGCGGTCCAGGCGCTCACACGCCTCCTTTACCCGCGAAAGCGGCAGTGCCAGATTCACGCGGATGTGACAGGGCCCGTGGAACGGGCGGCCGTCCTGATACCCCACGCCCACGCGCGCCCCCTCGTCGAGCAGCCACTGAATATCGCGGCCATGCTCGAGGCACCACTCGGTGCAGTCCAGAAACACCATGTACGTGCCCTGCGGACGCGAATAGCCCACGCCCTCAAAATGCTCGTCCACGTAATCGCAGAAGTAGTCAATGTTGCCCTGGATGACCTGATTGAGCTCATCGACCCACTCGTAGCCCTGCGGCTGGTAGGCGCCGATAAGCGCGTGCATCGAAAGGACGTTCATCTCGTTGTAGTGAGTCTTGTTGGACACGGCGCACACGCGGTCGCGCAGCGTCTCGTTATAGATGATGTGGTAGCTGCCGACCAGGCCCGCCAGGTTGAACGTCTTGCTGGGCGCGTAGAGGGCAACCGTGCGCATGCGGGCATCCTCGCTCACCGACTGCGTCGGGATATGCTTGTGACCCGGCAGGATGATATCGGACCAAATCTCGTCCGAGACCACCACGCAATCATGCTGGCGATAGATGTCCATGGCGCGCTCGATCTCGTCGCGCTCCCATACGCGGCCGCAGGGATTGTGCGGCGAGCAGAACACCGCGGCATGGATATGGTTTTGGGCGAGCTTGCGCTCCATGTCCTCAAAATCCATGCGCCACACGCCCTGATCGTCGAGCTTAAGCGGGCTATGGACAATACGATAGCCCGCGGCCTCAATGGACTTGGTAAAGCCGATGTAGGTGGGGCTGTGGACCAGCACCGCATCGCCCGGCTGGACATACGCGCGCAGGGTCGACACGACACCGCCCAGGACACCGTTCTCGTAGCCGATATGCTCCGGGAGCAGGCCTTCGACGCCATTACGGCGGGTCTGCCATTCGATGATGCGCTCGAAGTACTCGTCGCGCGGATCGAAATAGCCGAACATGGGGTGCTGGGCACGCTGAATGATGTACTCCTGGACCGTGGGCACCGTGGCGAAGTTCATGTCCGCCACCCACATGGGAATGCAGTCGAAGCCCTCGTCGGGTGCGTTCGGAGCCATACCGGGGATCTCGCCCCAGGAGTCAACGGCGATGGCATCCATGCCGTGGCGGTCGATAAGCGAGCTAAAGTCGTATTTCATGCTGGGCTCCCGTGCAAAGATGACTGTTTCGATAGGCGTTATTGTCCACCAGCGTGGGCGGTTTTGACATGGGGTTTGGCGCTTAATTTGACGGGTGCGGACGAATGGCTGGTTAGTCTTGCGCGTCGTTGATAGCGGTTACCGTCAGCCTGGTTCCGTCAACGGCAAAAGACACGTCGAGTCCGGCATATGCCAAGTGATAAACACGGTTTGGCTCGTGCTTGCTACCCGCGCGGCGCGGATCTTGGCGAAGAACCTCAACCAAGCCAGAAAGCTTTGTAGGCGGGACCATATCCTGCAGCGCCTGCGGAAACTCGACGTCGAGCTCTTGCCACGGCGCATCCTCGATCCAGCCGCCCGTCGCATCCGGGTGACAGTCGGCAAACGGAATGTAGGGCTTAATGTCATAGATGGGCGTGCCGTCGCGCAGATCGGCCCCCAGCACATGGATGATGGGACCATCGTCGGTAAGCTCAACACGGTCGAGCTTGACGCAGGTGAGGCCGATGGGATTGGGGCGAAACGGACTGCGCGTGGCAAACACGCCCACGCGCTCGGCTCCGCCCAGACGCGGCGGACGCACGGTCTTCGACCACTTGGCGTTGGCACCGGACCTGTCCTGCGTTTTGGCATCGACGGCGATGTCTTCCGCCGTGCCGCCGGGCGTTCCGTTTTCAAAACGCCACAGCAGCCATAGGTGAGAGAAAGAGTCCAGGCCCTCAACCGCTGCATTGGAGGCAAATTCCGGCTCAAAGATGATGCGCCCCTGCAGATGGGGCGCCAAAAAGCTGTTGCGCGGGATGCCGAACTTCTGCGGCAGATCGGTATGTATGTGTGCAATCGGTTCCATGCCGGTCATTGTACGGCATGAAGGTGTGAGGCGTCGTGCGCAATTCTTTGTCGCGGTCCCCCGTCGTGCAACCAACGGTTGCTTGGAAGGGCGTCTGCCGCCGCGTATGCTTAAAGCCATCAACCAGCAGAAAGGAGCCGCTATGGCCTTCGCAGAAAAGCTCATTGCTGTCCGTCGCGCCTATCACCTAACTCAGGAGCAGCTCGCCGCCAGGCTCTTCGTCACACGCCAAGCCGTCAGTCGTTGGGAGCGCGGCGAGGTCACACCGGGCATCGACATGATGAAGCTCATTGCCGCCGTGACCGGCGAGCCACTGTCTCATCTGCTCGAAATGCCCGAGTACTATTGTCAGAGCTGCGGTATGATACTCACACCCGACGACTGCGGCACCGATGCTGCGGGCACCGCGACCGATCATTACTGCAAGTGGTGCTACGACCACGGCAAGTACACCTACGACACTTCGATGGAGGCAATGATCGAGGATTGTGCCCCGCGCCTGGCACAAAACACCGGTATGTCGCTCGACGAAGCTGTCTCGCTCATGGGCGCCGTGCTGCCGCAACTGGAACGCTGGCGCGCCGTGCAAGAAAACGAGGAGCGCTACGGCGCCGAAGCGCGGGCGCGCTATGGCGATGAGGCTATCGATGCAGCAAACGAAACGTTACTGGATATGGATCCTCAGACATGGAACGACATGAAGGAACTTGAACGCGCTATTCTGGGCCAGCTCTCGATTGCCATGAGCGACGGCGAACCGGATGGAAGCGAGGCTCGCAAGCTTGTCGCGATGCATCGTCGCTGGATTGCTCTCAACTGGGGATGCGAGCCCCAAGACGAGGCGTACTTGGGCCTCGCCCACGGCTATCTTGCCGACCAGCGCTTTGTTGACTACTACGACAAGCCCTGCGGCACCGGCGCCACGGCGTTTCTAGTCCAGACGATCGAGTCGTCGTCGGCTCACGCATAGACCGCAGCGGCTTTGGGTATTTCAATCGAAACCTCAACCGATTGGAGACACCATGGCTACTGATCATGAACTCGTGCTCTACGTTATGACTGGCTGCCCGTATTGCATAAAGGTCAAGCGCTTTTTGGCCGATAACGACGTGACCATTCCCGAGCGCAATATCTCGACCGATTCCGATGCCGAGCAGACGCTCATCGCCGTCGGCGGAAAGCGCCAGGTTCCCTGTCTGTTCATCGACGGCAAGCCACTCTACGAGTCGAGCGACATCATCACCTGGGCACAGAAAAACCTCCTCTAGCACTCATTGGGGACGTACTTAAATGAGTAGGTAGGAATTCAGCTTCTCAAATTTATAGAACATACGTTTGCTTTTATGCTATACTCGCCTCAAGGCATGAGACGAGTCGAGAGCTCCTGCGGAGGTCCCCAATGACACGCTGGAGCGAGCTCGGTAAGTAAGATCGGTGGTTACCGCACTCGCCCATCTCAGACAGGCTGCGCTCCTGTTCGCCGTCGCCATCAAAGAACGGCACTCACAACCAAACGTTTCCGTTATCCGTGAGTCACACAGGAGTGCATCGTTATGGCAAAAAAGATTCCAACCTTTACGTCCGACATCGTTTCGAGCGCCTGCTCAGATATCAGCGGAATCGTTGAAGCCAA
>USBX01000102.1 GCA_900552995.1 uncultured Collinsella sp. | reverse complement strand
GGAGTTTCCGGTCTGCAATGCCGAGAAGGGCCAGTTTGGGGCGACGTTCGTGAGTCCCAAGATCGACGGCGGGCGCATCGTGTCGTGGAGCGGCTCCGAGGCGAGCAATGCCATTCCGTCGCAGTCCATCTGCGAGCTCGCGATTGCCGCCGATGAGCTGCCGGCGCCCGTTGAGAACGCCGACCGCCTGGAGATCACGGCGCTTGATAACGGGCATGCGCAGATTTTCGCCCACGGCATTGGCGGTCATGCCTCGATGCCAGAGGGAACGATCAACGCCGTCGGGCTGATCGTGGCGTATCTGCGCGAGGCCGAGGACGCGTTTGGTGCACGCGACGAGCGCCTGCTGACGCCTGCCGAGCACGAGTTCGTCAAGTTCCTGGCCTTTGTGCATGCGGACGCCTATGGTCGCGGCCTGGGTATCGATGCGACGAGTCCGGCGTTTGGCCCGCTTACCTGCAACGCTGGCGTCATCCGCGTGGCGGATGGCCATATTGAGCAGGTCATCGACGTGCGCTTCCCCGACAGCACGAGTGCCGATACCATCCGCGAGCAGCTCGATCCGCTCGTGGGCCGTTTTGGCGTGACGTGCCGTGTGGGTCGTGCGAAGGTGCCGTTCTCGGTCTCTGCCGACGATCCGGCCGTGAAGGCGCTTATTGATACCTATAACGAGTTTACGGGCAAGCATGCTGAGCCCTTTGCCATGGGCGGCGGCACGTACGCGCGCAACTTTGCCCGCGCCGTCTCGTTTGGCCCCGAGGAGACCGGTCTGGAGCTGCCCGCATGGGGCGGCCAGATGCACGGCCCCAACGAGTGCGCCAACGAGGAACAGCTCAAGCAGGCGCTCAAGATTTATATCGTGGCAATCTTACGTTTGAACGAGCTTGAGCTTTAAGGCTGCGGCGTTTTAACAACTTAGCACCCCTTTCGTCCGGGCTTTTTAAGTTGCGGTGGAATAGTTCCTAGAATGGGCCATTTGATGGCCAAGCAGGAACTATTTCACCGCAACTTTGTTTTTATTGGTGTAAAAGGCGGGTCATGCTTGGTGGCGGGTTTGTTATTCGTTTGTAAAGCCGAGCCGCGCTTGCGGTAAGGGTCTATCAGATGCCCGTAATAAAGCGCAGCTGACGCGGGCGCTGCCCGATCGAGACCGTATCTTTCCAAACAGCAAAGCGGGCAGGGTGCCCGCGAGTCGCATGTATGAAAGGAAGATCATGCTCGATCAGGCTTATTCTCGTCGTCAGTTCCTCGGCCTCGCTGGTGGTCTTGCCAGCATCGTCGGTCTCGGTCTCGTTGGTTGCGGCGGCTCCAACGCCGCCAACACCGCTGCTGAGGGCAGCGCCGCTGCTGCCGAGTCCGTCTCCGGCGAGGTGACCTACGACGGCGCCTCCTCGTTCCAGGCTCTCGTCGAGGCTGCTGCCGAGAAGTTTATGGATGCCAATCCCGACGTCTCCGTCTCCGGTTCGGGCAACGGTTCGGGCAAGGGCCTGACCGCTGTTGCCGCCGGCACCGTTACTATCGGTAACTCCGACGTCTTCGCCGAGACCAAGCTCGAGGCCGATCAGGTCAAGAGCCTCGTCGATCACGAGGTCGCCGTCGTGGGCATGGGCCCTGTCGTCTCCAAGAACGTCAAGGTCGATGATCTGTCCCTCGAGCAGCTCAAGGGCATCTTCTCCGGCCAGATCACCAACTGGAAGGAGGTCGGCGGCGACGACGCCAAGATCGTCGTCCTCAACCGCAAGGCAGGCTCCGGCACCCGCGCCACCTTCGAGGCCGCCGTCTTTGGCGACGAGGCCGTCGACTTTAAGGGCGACGCCGAGCTCGACAAGTCCGGCGACGTCCAGACTCAGATGGGCAGCACCGACAATGCCATCTCCTACCTCGACTTCTCGCACTTCGACGACTCCAAGTTCAACGCCATCAAGGTCGAGGGCGTGGAGCCCAAGAGCGCAAACGTCACCGACGACTCCTTCAAGATCTGGGCGACCGAGCACATGTACTGTGCTAAGGACGCCGACGAGGCCACCAAGGCCTTCCTGGAGTTCATGCTTTCCGACGACGTCCAGGGCAAGCTCGTCGAGGAGCAGGGCTTTATTCCCGTTTCTGCCATGAAGGTCGTCAAGGACGCCAGTGGCAAGGTCTCCGCTAAATAAGTAATCGCCCCCGGAAAGGTTTGCAATGGCAAAACAGCTGCCAAAGCGCGAGCTTGAGAACGTGGGCCTGGGCGTCACGGGTGCGTGCGTAGCGCTCGTGACGCTTGTCGTTGCCGCGCTCATCTTTATGGTCGCCCAAAAGGGCCTCTCGGCTTTTTTCAAGGACGGCGTCTCGATCATCGAGTTTTTTATCGGTACCAAGTGGGACCTGGCCAACACGGCCGAAAACGGCCTGCCCTACACTGGCGCCCTGCCCCTGATCGTCACCTCGTTTGCGGTCATGGTGCTCTCCACGCTCATCGCACTGCCCATCGCCATCGGCTCTGCCATCTTTGCGGTCGAGATTCAGCCTAAGTTTGGCTCCAAGGTTTTTCAGCCGCTCATTGAGCTTTTGACCGGCATCCCCTCGGTCGTCTTTGGCCTGATCGGTTTTCACGTGGTCGTCGGCCTTATGAAGAGCGTTTTCCACGTGAGCACGGGTCTGGGTATCTTGCCCGGCGCTATCGTGCTGGCAGTCATGATTCTGCCGACGATGACCACGCTTTCGGTCGATGGCCTGCGCGCCGTGCCCGACAGCTACCGTCAGGGTTCGCTCGCGCTGGGCTACACCCGCTGGCAGACCATCTGGCACGTGGTGCTCAAGAGCGCCATGCCCTCGCTCATGACCGCGGTCATCCTTGGCATGACCCGCGCCTTTGGCGAGACGCTCGCCGTGCGCATGGTCATCGGCGGTATCGAGGCCATGCCGACGTCGCTGCTGTCGCCGGCCTCCACCATCACCACCACGCTCACCACGTCCATGGCGGTCTATGCCGAGGGCTCGGCCCAGGACGACGTCCTGTGGGCGCTCGGTCTTCTGCTGATGGGCATGAGCCTCATCTTCATCCTGATCATCCATCTCATTGGCCGCAAGGGGGCGAAGGCTCGTGGCTAGCACGCGCATCCATATCGACGAGGCGAGACTCGGGCGTGTCCAAAGGCAGGACCGCATCGCCACGGGCGTGCTGACGGCGATCGTCGCCATCGTCATGCTCATCGTCGTCTCCATGGTGGCCTACATCCTGTTCGAGGGTATCTCGACGCTGTTCCAGCCGGGCTTTCTCACGCAGCCCGCACGCGCCAACGGAACGCAGGGCGGCGTGCTCTACCAGCTGTTCGACTCGTTCTATCTGCTGCTGATCACCCTGATCATCTCGGTGCCCATCAGCCTGGGCGGCGCGGTCTTTTTGGTTGAGTACGCGCCCGATGGGCCTATTCGCGACATCGCCTCGACCGCCATCGAGACGCTGTCCTCGCTGCCCTCCATTGTCGTAGGCATGTTCGGCTTTCTGGTGTTCTCGGTGCAGCTGGGCTGGAAGTACTCCATCATCTCCGGCGCCGTCGCGCTCACCATGTTCAACATCCCCATCCTGGTGCGCGTGATTCAGCAGGCGCTCGAGGACGTGCCGCAGGCCCAGCGCGATGCGTGCCTGGCCATGGGCCTCACTCGCTGGGAGGCCACACTGCACATCCTGATTCCCGAGGCCATGCCCGCCATCGTGACCGGCATCGTGCTTTCGGCCGGCCGCGTGTTTGGCGAGGCCGCGGCGCTGCTCTTTACCTCGGGCATGAGCTCGCCGGTTCGCCTGAACTTCTTGAGCTTTAACCTGTCGAGCCCCACCTGCGCCGTGAACGTGTGCCGCGCCGGCGAGTCGCTGGCCGTGCACATCTACAAGATCTATGGCGAGGGCAGCCCCGAGGCCCAGCAGATCGTCTGGGGCACCGCGGCACTGCTGATGATCTGCGTGCTGCTGTTTAACGTAGTCGCCCGTATCGTGGGCAAGCAACTGGCAAGGAGGATGACGGCCGAATGAGCGAGATGAATGCGACGCCCGCAACCGAGGCGGCATCGTCCGACACCCAGGACTTTTTGTCGAGCGTGGGGGAGAGCGAGAGGCGCGTGCGCGTGAGCGGCAAGGCCGTGAGCGACGAGGTCGTGCTCTCCGCCAAGGACGTCAACGTGTACTATGGCGACCGCCATGCGCTGCACAATACGTCGCTCGACTTCCATAAGGGCGAGATCACGGCGCTCATCGGGCCTTCGGGCTGCGGTAAGTCGACCTTCTTGCGCAGCCTCAACCTTATGAATCGCGAGATTCGCGGCTGCCGCGTGGAGGGCGAGATCAACTACCGCGGGCGCAACGTGAACACCAAGACCGAGAACACGTACGAGCTGCGTCGTTCCATTGGCATGGTGTTCCAGCAGCCCAATCCGTTTCGCAAGTCCATTCGCGACAACATCACGTTTGCGCCCAAGCGCCACGGCATCACCGACCGCGACGAGCTCGATCGCATGGTCGAGGAAAGCCTGCGCGGCGCCGCGCTGTGGGACGAGGTCAAAGACAAGCTCGACC
>USBX01000101.1 GCA_900552995.1 uncultured Collinsella sp. | reverse complement strand
GAGAGAAACGGCGCATAGTACCGCACCGGGGCCTCCGGTGCACCGAACCAGCGCTGGTGGGCCTGCCGCCAGATGCGGTCTGTCAGCCCCTCCATCGGGGCGGCGTAGTAGTTCATAACAGTTCTCCTTGGAATTGATGGGTTTATTGTAGCACAAAAAAAGCCGCTGCGCAAAAATTTCTGCGCAGCGGCTTGTGGGGTTACAGCTTATTCAGCAAACAGCGGGGTGGACAGATAGCGGTCGCCGGTGTCGGGCAGAAGGACGACGATGTTCTTACCGGCGTTCTCGGGGCGCTTTGCCAGCTGGATGGCAGCCCAGACGGCAGCGCCGGAGGAGATGCCCACCAGCACGCCTTCCTTGTGGCCGATCAGACGGCCGGTGGCAAAGGCATCGTCGTTCTCGACGGGGATGATCTCGTCATAGACCTGGGTGTCGAGGACGTCGGGCACAAAGCCGGCGCCGATGCCCTGGATCTTGTGCGGGCCGGCCTGGCCCTTAGAGAGCACCGGGGAGGTGGCGGGCTCGACGGCGACGACCTTAATCTCGGGGTTCTGCTCCTTGAGGAACTCGCCCACGCCGGTCACGGTGCCGCCGGTTCCAACGCCGGCGACGAAGATGTCGACCTCGCCGTCGGTGTCATCCCAGATCTCGGGGCCGGTCGTGGCCTTGTGGATGGCGGGGTTGGCGGGGTTCACAAACTGGCCGGCGATAATGCTGTTGGGGGTCTCCTTCTGCAGCTCCTCGGCCTTGGCGATGGCGCCCTTCATGCCCTTGGAGCCGTCGGTGAGCACGAGCTGTGCGCCGTATGCCTGCATAAGCTTGCGGCGCTCGACGGACATGGTCTCGGGCATGGTGATGATCACCTTGTAGCCGCGGGCAGCCGCCACCGAGGCGATGCCGACGCCGGTGTTGCCGCTCGTGGGCTCGATGATGGTGTAGTCGCCGCCGCGCACGAGCTTGCCGGCCTTCTCGGCCTCGTCGATCATGTTCTTGGCGACGCGGTCTTTGACGGAGCCGGCGGGGTTGAAGTATTCCAGCTTGACGAGCACGCGGGCCTTGAGGTCCTCATCGGCCTCAAAGTGAGTGAGCTCCAGAAGCGGAGTGTGGCCGATAAGCTGATCGATGGACGTGTAAACATTGCTCATGGTGAACCTCCAAAGTGTTCAAATGACTGGATACCGTGTGGTTTTACGGTGTGTGTAGCAGCGAAACCCACAAACCTTATGGGTTGTTCGTTTTGCTGTTGGCAAGCATAGTAGACAGTAAAGCCTAGTAACGCAATAGGAAATAGAAGATTATTACGAGTCGATTAACCATCTTGACCGGAACGGGTATTTTCAAAACCAATATTTCGGCTAGAATTTCTACGGACTAAATGACCGAAAGGCAGCACTATACATGTTGGTTTCTACTAAGGGCAGATATGCCCTGCGCGTTATGGTCGATCTGGCCGAGCACCAGGCAGCTGGTCGCATCCCGCTCAAAGAAATCGCGGCGCGACAGGGGATTTCCGAGAAATATCTCGAGAACATTTTGGCTACGCTCGTGCGCGCCAACATGCTCTCGGGCATGCGCGGCAAGGGCGGCGGCTATGTGCTCACGCGCCCGCCCGAGCAGTACACGGTGGGCGAGATCTTGCGCCTGACCGAGGGCAGCCTGGCGCCGGTCGCCTGCCTGGATGGCGACTGCAAGGGTTGTTCGCGCTCTGACGAGTGCCCCACGCTCGACGTGTGGAAGAACCTGGACAAGCTCATCAACGACTACCTCGACGGTGTGACGCTCGATCAACTTGTCGCTCCCAACGAAGGCTACGACTACGTGATCTAGCCCACCTGCCATTTGGGGACGGGGTGGAAATGGCAGATTCTCTCGCCCTTTGAGACTTGGCAAATAAGAAGGCCGCCCATTTTTGTGATGGGCGGCCTTCGTTTTGGGCTGTTGAGACGGACACGGCCGGAATGGCCGTTTTAGTCCTCGGCGATGCTGTCGAGGATGCTGCGCGTGATGGACACCAGGATGCTGCCCATAAAGGCCGATCCAAAGCTGGCGATGGAGATACCCGCGCCCAGCAGATTGACCGACAGATAGCTGGCCAGCTCGAGCATAAAGCTGTTGACTACGAGCTGAAAAATACCCAGCGTAATGATCGTGAGCGGCAGCGAGATAACCGTCAGAAACGGCTTGACGAGCGAATCGACGATGTTCAGGAACAGTCCCACGAAGGCGAAACAGACCCAGGCCTCGGCAAAACCGAAGGGCTGGATGCCGGGGACGAGGAACGTGGCGATCGCGATGGCGATCGAGGTGAAGAGCCAGTTAAGCATAAAGCGCATGGTGTGAATCCTTTCTTGCGCAGGGTGCGTCGGTGTCGCGTGAAGCGGTTTGCTGCGGCGGCTTGGACGGCCGCTCGGGTGTGCCGCCTTGTTCGGCCGCCCATTGTCTCAGATATTCGTGGAGCCTACGTGCGCATTCGGTTTCAAAACGGCGTTCGTCCTGAAAAACGCGCCGCTGGCAGAGAGTCTTGTCGCTTTAGTTTGGTGGTGTGCTACACTGCTACGGGCAAAAGCCACAGGCGTTGCCCTATTGCATAGAACGGGCGAACGATGCCCGATGTCAGTATCAACTTCGATGCCTTTTGGCGGGTTTGGCGGTGATCGATGAATATCGAGAACATGTTTGACAAGCCTGATGTTAAGCAGCTGGTCCACGCATTTAGCCTTTTGGACGACGAGAAGGATATCCAAGCGTTTTTGACCGATATCTGCACGCCGCGCGAGATTTGCGACCTTTCTCAGCGTTTGCAGGTTGCGCGCTATTTGGACGAGGGCGAGCCTTATGTTGAGGTTCAGGCCCGTACCGGCGCTTCGTCCACCACGGTGAGCCGCGTTTCAAAGGCGCTGAACGGCGAGTACGGTGGCTACCGCAAGATCCTCATTAAGTTGGAGGATGGCGAGTAGGCCAGCGACAACATTGAATTACGAAGAACCGTCCCTCCGGGGGCGGTTTTTATATGCCTGCAATCGGCTGGTGCGTTGGGTTCAGGTTGCTTTGTACCAAAAGATGGAACTGCGGTGGCAATGTGTCCGCTTGGGCGGGTAGGATGGATGCATTGATTATTGCGAACGGTTTGAGCGGAGGACCATGCCTGTTCGAATCTATACCACCAATGCCGGCACGGATTTGAGCGATGCCGAGTCGGCGCTGCTTGCCGACCTTATTGCCCGCCACGGGCGTGCCGTGCTGCTGGCGCCAACGTTTGCCGAGCTCGATCTGTGCCGTCATGATGCGGCGGAAGCCGGCATTTCGCTGGGTATCGACTACAAGACACCCGCATCGTGGCTTCGCTCGCTTTGGGAGCTTTTGGGCGACGGGCGCGGTTTCGTCGACAACCTGCAGCGCCAGATGCTGTTTTCGGACATGGTAGCGCGCCTCGACGACGCCGACCTGCAGCCGCTTTCGCGCAGCCAGGGCACGGTGCGTATGCTCGCGCGTATGGCTCGCGATGTGCTGCCGGGTGTGGCAGGGACAGGCACCGAGCGTTGCTGCGACAACGTTTGCAAGCCCAAGCCCAAAAGCGACGCCGAGGCTCGCGTGTTTGAACTTTTGTGCGCCTATGCGCGCGGTTTGGACCGTCGAGATATGGTCGAGCCCTGCGAGGCGGCTGACATTATGGCCGGCGCTTTGGCCGACAACCTGCCGGGGTGCGCCCGCGCCGTTTGCGTGCGCGGCGTCACGTCATTTACGTATAGCCTGCTCGAGCTGCTGTCCGCCGTGGCAAACAACGGGGGAGAGGTTGTCGTGCTGCTTGCCCGCGAGCAGGCGGCGATGCGCGAGGAGCTTGCCACGGCATTTGATGCCCGCGGTGTGCTGTTTGAGATCGCGCCGCTGGGGGAGGACGCCGTCGCGTCTGATGTCGCTTGCGGGACCGCCGCTCAGCCTGCCTTTATTGAGGTCGCCGGGCCCCATGCCTGTGCTCATGTCTATGCGGACGCAATTGATGATCTGGTAAAAACGTGCCAGGGTTCCGAGGTCGACGGCGCCGCAACGCCCGCCGACCCCGTGCGCGTGCTCGTTGTTTCTGCCCGGGCACCCCAGCTGTTCGGCGAGCTTGCCGCTCGTTTGGCGGCGCGCCACGTTGCTGCCGAGACGGCCGAGTTCACGGCGTTTTCCCAATCCATTGCGGGCAGGCAGTTTGCGGCGCTTGCCGGTCTGATCGACCACATCCGCACCGGCAAGGTCGAGCCGGGCAGCAACGTCGTCTTCTGGCATACCGGCGGCGCGACCGCTCTGTTCGCTGAAAAATCCATGCTCGGCGATATCTTCTAAAACACAAGCGCCTTGCACAAAATGCGGGGCGCTTTTGTAAATTCTGCCCGGAAAAACGCAAACGCAACTGCTGGTTGACAAATGAGCAGGCTCTTTTCTTGCCCGCAACCGCGCGTTATGGTAAAATAAGCCCATCAAATCAGCCGAGAAAAACGGCACAGGAGGGAATATGGACTTCTCAGAAAAGATAGCGATGCTCCGCCGCCAGAAAAACTGGTCGCAGGAGGAGC
>USBX01000100.1 GCA_900552995.1 uncultured Collinsella sp. | reverse complement strand
GAGCCTTATCGTCGGCAGCGTCAGATGTGTATAAGAGACAGGCACATAGCCGACACGCGTCCGCATCAGGCTCAGCTCTTTTTTCGACTTGCCTCCAAAGAGCTCCACGCTCCCCGACGATGGCTCACAGAGGCCCAATACGATTTTAATAAGCGTGCTTTTGCCCGCCCCGTTTGCACCAACAAGGGCGCAAAGCTCAGACTGATGCACCTCGAAGGAAACGTCATGCAAAACGCGGCGCCTCCCATAGCGCTTCGACACCTTCGATAGCTTTATCGCTGATGCGCTCATATCGTTCCTCCTTTCTTTTATCGTAGTTACTTGTAGTTATTGTTTTTCGATAACTCATATTTGTCAAGATAATCTAAAAGAAAGAACCCGTGTTAGACACGGGTCCCTTCACGCTGATATTTCGTTTTAGTTGTTCGCCTTAAGCTACTCGTCGCTCAAATCGACAGCAAAGACTGATGTCGGAAGCGACGCCTCGTTGCCTCCGCCGTCCCGCATCTGCCTCACAACGTTTTTTGCACGCTCGACAATAAGCTCCTCAAGCTCTTTCTCGCTCACGCGCTGAATAATATCTCCCGGTTGACAATCAAGCTCATCACAGATATCGAGGAGCGTCTTTAGGCGAATAGCTTTTATCTTTCCGTTTCTAAGCTTTGAAATATTAGCCGGAGTATGCCCCGTCGCTCGAATCAGATCAGCACTGGTCTTTCCGGTCTTAAGCAGCTGCGTCTCAAGCTCGATGATGAGATAGCTCATGTTTCCTCCTACACAAGCTCGTCAGACTGCTCTTGGAGCAGCGAGGCATAACTCCAGATCGCCGAGATAAACAAACAGACAACTGCGCCGATAAACGACCCCGCATCAAAGGTAGCGCCTTGGCAAATCTCAATAACGAAGGAATGAGGCACAATGTAAAGCTCCAGTCCGCCAATGGTGAGATTGACCGATCCATAGGCACCAACAAGCGAAACCGCGGCGTTAACAGCAAAGGCAAGCGCGAGAACACGGATAAGCCGCACATGCGCCTTGGTAAAGGGCGAGACGCCCCGAGAGATGTTATGGCTGATTCCGCACAAAACGACAAGCGAAACACCCACGACGAGTGCCAGGCACAGCCCGCTTGGGATAACGATGCTCCCGCCATCGAGAAGCGTCACGACACCGAAAGAATCGACAGAAACAACGTTTGCAACCGCATACCAGATCACGTAAACAACCAACGCGGCAAAAGCGACGAGCATCCCTGCAAAAACGGCTGCCATGCAAAAACCAAGCTTCCTGATATTTTCGCCCGCCTTGGCCATACGCTGAACGCTGTTGGACATACACTCACCCTCATCGACTCTATCGTTATTCGAACAGTTTATCGAACAACGATATGGATTGCATGCGGAAAGCCCCGCCAGTGCGCATGGGCCATTCACTAATCAGAAGGGGTGAGAGTGGATTTTTGGACATGTATCGAACGAGAGTGGACAATCTCCCACTTTGAGGCCGCCACCGGGCCTAAAACGGGAGATTATCAACTCTCATAGTCATCAAAGCTCGCGAGCTCTTACTCGGCCGCCTCGCGCAAGGCCGACATCGTTGCCGCATATTGCTGCTGCAGCGCATGCATTCCCTCGCGAGCGCCGTCAACGGCATCGGCGCCGCGCAGCGCTTCGGTCACCACAACCGCCGGCTCGTACAGATTATCGAATCCCAGGTTCTGGCTCACGCCCTTGAGCGTGTGCGCTGCCATAAACGCACCTTCGGCGTCTCCTGCCGCCATGGCGGCCTCCAGCTTGCCCATGCTCTCGTCATCCAAAAACTTGAGGGCAAAGCGGGCAAGCATTTCCCCGCCCATCAGCCGAGCGCACGCGTCGTCATAATTAGCGCCGATCTTCTCATACGCCTCACGCATGGAAATCATGGATTAAAAACTCCTTTGGTCAAACTAAATCGTGGGAAACGCGACGACGTCGGCGGGGCGTGCCAACGTCTCGGCAATTTGGTCTTGCACCTCGAGCAGGCAATCGAGCAGCAGCGGGTTAAAGGTGCCGCACTTACCGTCCAGGATCATCTGGATCGCCTCCTCGTGCGGGATAGCGTCCTTGTACACGCGCACGCTCGTCAGTGCATCGTACACGTCAGCCACCGAAACCACCTGCGCGGCGATGGGAATTTCGTCGCCCTTAAGGCCATCGGGATAACCCTTGCCGTCCCAGCGCTCGTGATGCCAACGCGCAATCTGGTACGCATATTCCATAAGCGCATTGCCGGCGTGATGGCTGCCCAGCTCGAGCAGCATGTTGGCGCCAATCGTGGTATGCGTCTTCATAATCTCGAATTCCTCGGGCGTGAGGCGCCCGGGCTTGTTGAGGATCGCATCGTCAATCGACATCTTGCCGATATCGTGCAGCGCCGAAGCCAGGGCGATCGTGGAGCGTTCCTCATTGTCGAGGGAGATCGTGCCGCTACGCTGGACCAGATAGCCAAGCAGCAGCTCGGTCAGCTTTTCGATGTTCGTAACGTGCCTACCGCTCTCGCCGTTGCGAAGCTCCATGACGCCGGCCATGATGTCGATGAGCATGCGACTGTTCTTGACGCGCTCGTTGTACTGTTGGGACAGCAGGTTCGTCAGGCGGCGCTGTTTGGCGTACAGGCGGATGGTGTTGCTTACGCGGCGGCGCACGACACGGGAGTCAAACGGGCGGTTGATATAGTCTGAGGCGCCCAGCTCGTACGCGCGCAGAACCGCATCATCGGAATCTTCGCTCGAAATCATGATGAAAGGCAGATTGTCGATACCCGATCGGCGCGACAGATCGGCCAGCACCTCAAAGCCGCTTATGCCCGGCATCACAATGTCCAGCAGCACGAGCGACAACTCATCGCCATAGCGGTCGACCATGTCGAGCGCCGTACGACCGTTGTCGGCCTCGAGGATGCAATACTCGTCCTTGAGCATCTCGTTGAGAATGGCTCGGTTCATCTCGGAGTCATCGGCGATAAGCACCAAAGGCTTTTCGCTTTGGAAGGCCTCGATGGAATCGGCATCGGTCACGACCGTACCGGCTTTTGCCTTAGCGCGGCTCAGTAACTGAGCAGCGCGGCCAACGCCCTCATCGACCGTCTCGCCATGAATGCGAACGCCACCAACACATGCCGTCAAGCTCACGTACTCATGGCCCGGAATAATCGTGGAATGAACGGCATCGGACACCTGATGCAGGCGACGGGTGAAGTCACCGGAGGGAATATTGGGCATGACAACCACAAACTTGTCGCAGCCATAGCGCACAAGCTCGTCAGTCGAACGGATTCCGCTGCGTATGGCTGTCGCCACAGCACCGAGCGCAAGGTCGCCGGCATGACGGCCACACGTATCGTTGAAGGCCCTAAAATCATCAACGTCGATCATCGCAACGCCGGCATTCATGCGGGCGCTGCGAAGCTTTTCCTCGTAATATCGGCGATTGCGCACGCTCGTCAGCACGTCGGTGTAGACAAGGTCCTCTTCCGCGGCCTCTTGCTCATCAATCGGACGCACCATCAGCAAGACGTGAGGCTCGCCCTCGACCTTCAGAGGGCGTAGACGGGCGCGGTACTCAGTGCCATCATTGAGCAGTTGCTCCGACACCTCATCGGAGTCTGCCAAAGCCTCAAGACTCGACTGACGCAGACAAGGGCAGCGATCGCCGGCGAGCAAGCAGTTAGGCTCACTCTTAATCTGATCGGCCGACAGTAAACGCACCACGGGGTAGGTCTTCGCGACGCGGGCGACCTCGACGGCAGCCTCCTCGTCGGTTAGATTGACCTCGTGATTATTGAGCATATGGGGCCCTTTCGATAGTTTCGCATGGAGCGGTGGGTTCCAAATGTTACAAGGGTAACACCTTGTCGATGCAGGTAAGTACGTGAATGCTGCCACATTCTTATGAGTTGGCAGACGGCGCGATTGAAGCCGCAGACGCGAGGTTTTGAGCACGTTTGTTAATACGGCCGAAACGTTTGCGGATGAAGCCTGCTTTGGCTATTGCGGATGCTAGAGCCCCAGGATGCCACGGACAGCCCGGGCAGCCGCTGCCGGGCGATCGCGCAGACCGTTATGCGCGCCCGGGATCGTCACGAGAGGGCAATCGAGATATTCGGCAGCCGCTCGCGTGCCAGCCTCGCGGGGCGTGCCAATCGAGAGCTCGCCTAGGAGCACGGCGGCCACCGTTTTCGACGCGCGAACGCTATCCCAATCGGGAACGCAGGTCATAGTAATCCCGTATTCGTTTGCCATGAAACTGCGGCCGTTGCGCAGGGCATGCTTGGCTTCTGCCTCGGTTAACTTGGGGGCCTCGGGGTCCGAATCGCCGATGGCGCCCAGGAAGGCCCGTAATGCCCTGGAGACCTTTCCCGCGGCGATCATCTCGAGCAAAACTGGGGCCGCGCCCAGGCCGGCACCCTCATCCGTCACGGCGGGTTCATGCAGAATCGCACGCGAGATTATGGCGGGGTTTGCACGGAGAAGCTCCAGGGTCACCAGCGTACCGGCTGTCTCTTATACACATCTCCGAGCCCACGAGACACTCGCTAATCTCGT
>USBX01000099.1 GCA_900552995.1 uncultured Collinsella sp. | reverse complement strand
TACACGAGCCTTATCGTCGGCAGCGTCAGATGTGTATAAGAGACAGTCGTAGGCGAGGCGCCCCCCGCAGATGATGCCGATGGCGTCCGCCATCTGCTGCACCTCGGAGAGGATGTGGCTCGAGACGATCACCGTCGTACCCGCCGCCGCGAAGCCGCGGATCTGGTCGCGCAGCTCCTCGATGCCGATGGGGTCGAGGCCGTTGGTGGGCTCGTCGAGCACGAGCAGGCGTGGCCGGGCGATCAGCGCCAGCGCGAGCCCCAGGCGCTGCCGCATGCCCATCGAGAAGCGCCCGGCGCGCTTCTTCCCGGTGTCCGCGAGGTCCACGGCGGCGAGCACCTCATCTATGCGGCTCTCGGGAAGGCCCAGCAGCGTGGTGCGCACGCGCAGGTTCTCGCGCGCGGTGAGGTTGGGGTAGAGCGGCGCCTCCTCGATGAGGCTGCCGATTGCGTAGAGGTCCTCGCGGCGCCAGGCGTGCCCGGCAAAGAGGATCTCCCCGGCCGTCGGCCGCAGCATCCCGCAGATCATCTTGAGCGTTGTCGACTTGCCGGCGCCGTTGGGACCGAGCAGCCCGTACACCTCGCCCTCGCGGATATGAAGGCTCACGTCGGCCACGGCGTCCTGCGCCTGGTCGCCGCGGCCAAAGCGCTTGGTGAGCCCGCGCGTCTCGAGCATGTAACCCATGGGTTTATCCTTTCTCTTCCGGGAGCGCGGGCCGAGTCACCGTGCCCGCGCGCCTTACCTTTCGGGTTCACCATCCATGGTGGGGCGTGTTTCTAACGAAGCCGTAACGGCCGTTGGGCTCTTTTGGCGCCAACCCTTCTCGACCCGCACATCATGATTAATTTGCTTAAGGCAACAACTTTCCCGATCGATGTAATCACCGAATCAAAACGTGTACATCAGCCATCAAAGATGCCGAAAAATGTCATATTTGGAGGCTGATGTACACAAATGCAGAATGCCGCACAACCCAGTAGCATCCTCCATATGTCTGGACTCTCTATGCTTACGCTGGATAGACATCGCCGGAACGGGTATAGTATCGAAAGTTTTGTCGTTAACCAGCGGGGGAGTCCTGTGGGCATCAAAAAGAAGATCAAAAAGGAGCTTATCGGCACTTCCGATTACCCGTCGAATAAGATCTTTACGATCTCCAATTTCATCACCTTTACGCGCCTGATCCTCACCCTGGTATTTCTGTACCTGTTTGTGACGGACAACAACCGCGTCATCGCCATCGTTATCTACGCCGTTGCCGCCTCCACCGACTGGATGGACGGTCAGATCGCCCGCATGACGAAGACGGTCTCGTGGCTCGGCAAGGTCATGGATCCCATCTGCGACCGTGCGCTGCTGTTCACCGGCGTACTTGGGCTGGTGGTTCGCGGAGAGCTGCCAATCTGGGTCTGCGTGCTCATTATTGGCCGCGACATCTATCTGGGCATCGGCACGCTTATCGTGCGTCATTATCACCGTCGCCCCATCGATGTCGTCTTTCCCGGAAAGATTGCCACTGCACTGCTCATGACCGGCTTCTCGCTCATGCTGCTCGGGTTCCCCGTTATTGACGGCCTGCAACTTTTACCTTCAACCCTTACGGCCTTCCCGGGCCTCAACGGAAGCTCGGTGCCCCTCGGCATCTTCTTTGTGTACGGCGGCGTGATCTTCTCCATGCTCACGGCTGTCATCTATTCCATTAAGGGCGGAGTGGCCATTAAACAGGCTCTCGCGCATCCCGAGGACGAGGACATCGACTTTCTGAACCCTGAAATCGAAGACTGATTCGTTGGGGTATGATTACGTACGGTTCATTATTTGCGGCACGTCCGCGATAAGTTAGGGGTTGTCATGGACAACATGGTTAACAATATGCCTCAGAATGATAAGACTGCTGACGCTACCTGCGTATTCCGCGTGCCTTCAAGCGACGTCACCGTTCCCGACCTCATGGCCAACGTGCGCATCACCGCCCCCGTTCTGTCCATCGTCAAGGGTCCGCAGACTGGTGCCGCCTTTGAGCTCGAGGACGACGTGACCACCATCGGCCGCGATCCTGCGAACGGCATCTTCCTCAATGACATGACCGTATCGCGCAGCCACGCGCGCATTATCCGCGAGGGCCTCGGCGCTCGCATCGAGGACTTGGGCTCGCTCAATGGCACCTGGGTCGACGGTGCCATCGTCAATGCAGCCCCGCTGCACGACGGTTCTTCCGTCCAGATCGGTACGTTTACGCTCATCTACCACGAGAGCACGCCGGAGCGCATCGAAACCGGTGAGTAGGGCATGGCCGAACGCAACTATCTGAGTATCGGCCAAGTCGTCAACCTACTTCGAGGCGCATACCCCGATCTTTCGAACTCAAAAATTAGATTTCTAGAAGATGAGGGGCTCATTACCCCTCATCGTACGCCTAAGGGATACCGTCAGTACTCTAAGGAGGACGTTGATCGCCTGGAGGTCATCCTGCACTTGCAGAAGACCCGCTACATGCCGCTCAACGTGATTAAGCAGCGCTTGGAAAACGCCACGGACCTGTCAACGCTCGCCTACGAGGTGGGCTTGCTGTCCGATGTTCCGCTTAAGACGGAGCCCAAGGAGACCAAACAAAAGCTGCATCCCATCGAGACCATTCCCGATATGCTGGGCGTCGAGATCTCGTTTATCCGCTCCCTGGCCGAAAACGACCTCATTCGCATCATCAAGAGCCCGCAGAACCGCGAGCTTGTCGATGGCCGCGATTTCCCGATCATCCGTTACTGCTCCGAGCTTTCACGTTTCCATATCGAGCCGCGAAACCTGCGCCAGTACGTATCTTCGGCAAACCGCGAGTCCTCGATGTTTGAGCAGGTGCTCGTGAGTATGCTCGGCATGGACACTTCCGACGACGAACGCGACGCCAAGCTCGAGCGTGCGTTTAAGAAGCTTCACGACCTGACCGAGGGTGTGCACACTGCGCTGCTCAAGAACCGCGTTTTTGAGTCGCTCAACGCCGTGGTCGAGGACGCCGACATTGATGCACTCGATGAGGAAATCACTCGCTCCGAGTCAACCAAGGCCAAAAACGAAGAGATAGGCGCGCCGGCTTCGCACGAGGATTCTCTCGTAAAGCCGCTCAAGGTCGTCGCCCCTTCGCAATCCGGCACCGTCACCGCGGGCAAATAACCGCTGCTGATATTTCGGCAACTCATTGAAAGGTCATGCAATGTACGACTTCGAATCTCAAATCGTCGACATCCCCGACTATCCCGAGCCCGGAGTCGTCTTTAAAGACATCACGCCGCTCTTTGGCAATCCCGAGGCGCTCAAAGCCATGACCGATGCCCTCGCCGAGCACTTTGCCGGCATGGGGATCACCAAGGTCGTGGGTCCCGAGGCTCGCGGCTTTATGGTTGGCGTACCGGTGGCTGTAGCCCTTGGCGCCGGCTTTGTTCCCGCACGTAAACCGGGCAAGCTGCCGCGCGAGACCGTAAGCCAGAGCTACGAGCTCGAGTACGGCACCGATTCAATTGAGATCCATGCCGACGCTATCAGCTCTAAAGATACCGTGTTGATTCTGGACGACTTGGTCGCGACGGGCGGAACCGTCGAGGCAACAGGTAAACTGGTGCGAGATATGGGCGCAAAGCTTATCGGTTACGGTTGTATACTTGAGCTTGCGTTTCTCAACCCGCGCGAGAAGCTCACGCCGTCTGATGACGATGTGGAGCTCTTTAGCCTGGTGACGGTAGGCTAGCCGTTACCCTTAGTTACTGGAAAGGAAGCTACATGCGCACAGCAAACACGCACAAAAACATGGCACGCTGCGCTGCTACGGCAACCCTCGCTTGTGTTTTGGGCTTGGGCCTCGCGGCTCCTGCCTACGCCGATACCGCATCCGACCTTGCCGCTGCTCGTACGAAGCTCGAGCAGATCGGTACCCAAACCCAGCAGATTTACGATGAGCTTGCCACGCAGACGCAGGCGCTCGATCAGACTGCCGGCGAGATCACGCAAAAGCAGCAGGAGATCGCCGATGGTCAGGCCAAGCTCTCGACCTATGTCGCCGGCGAGTACAAAACCGGCGGTCTGAGCCTGCTTCAGGTTTTGACGGGTGTCGATGATCTGAGCGATATGCTCAACCGTCTGTTCTACTACGGCAAAGTTTCCGATAAGCAAGCTCAGACCATTCAAGAGGTCAAGGAGCTTAAGCAGCAGCTCACCGATAAGCAGGCCGAGCAGGAGAAGAACGTCGCCACCACGCAAAAGAAGGTCGACGAGCTTAATGCCCAGCAGGCTGAAGCCCAGAACGTCGTAAACTCCCTGGATTCGCAGCTGCAGGCCGAGCTCGCTGCCGAGGCCGAGGCCAACGCTGCGCTGCAGGCTGGCATTAATGCTAGCACCGCCGAAAAGGCCACGGTGAGCAACGACACCGCCGGTACGACCGAGAACACCAACAATGGCGGCCAGACCAACAATAACAACAACCAGGGCGGCAACACGCCGGCTCCCGCACCGCAGCCTGCCCCCACGCCCGCTCCGGCTCCCACGCCTTCAGCACCGAGTCAGTCTGTTGACTGTCTCTTATACACATCTCCGAGCCCACGA
>USBX01000098.1 GCA_900552995.1 uncultured Collinsella sp. | reverse complement strand
GTGCAGGCATTGATAGACGCCTTCCGAAAGGTGAAAGACATCGACCACCCGGTTGCGGTACACATCAATACCCTCAAAGGTAAAGGCTACCGCCTTGCCGAGCAACAGCAGGAACGTTTCCATTACAGTGCTCCGTTCTGCCTGGAGACGGGCAGCCCGGCGGTTGGCTTCGGCAATGAAGAAGATTACGGCGACCTTACGGCAAGGTATCTGCTGCAAGAGATGAAGAAAGACCGTACCGTTGTCGGCATCACAGCGGGCACACCCACCGTATTCGGCTTTACGCCAGAGCGTCGCGAAGAGGCGGGGCGTCAGTTTGTCGATGTGGGCATTGCCGAGGAGCATGCCGTGACCTTTGCCACCGCGCTTGCGCGCTCGGGCGCCAAGCCGGTCTTTGGTGTGTACGGCACTTTTTTGCAGCGCGCCTACGACGAACTGTGGCACGACCTGTGCCTCAACGACGCCCCCGCAACCATTTTGGTGTTTGGTGCGTCAATCTTTGGCACCACGTCCGAGACGCATCTTTCGTTCTTTGATATTTCCATGCTGGGCGGTCTTCCCAACATGCACTACTTGGCGCCGGCCTGCATGGAGGAATATCTGTCCATGCTGAGCTGGTCGCTCGACCACCGCGAGCATCCCGTGGCAATCCGCGTACCGGGCATCGGCCTGGTAAGCCGCCCCGACCTTGCGCCCGCCGAAGACACCGACTACAGCGCCGTTCGCTACAACGTGGTGCGTCAGGGCCGCGACGTTGCCGTGCTCGCGCTTGGCGATTTCTTTGAGCTGGGTGAGCGCGTGGCAAACCGTCTGACTGCCGAGTACGGCATCGAGGCCACGCTCGTCAACCCGCGCTTTGCAACCGAGCTCGACCGCGAGTTCCTCGACAGTCTTGCCGCCGAGCATCGCGTTGTCGTCACCCTCGAGGACGGCATCTTGGACGGCGGCTGGGGCGAGCGCGTGGCATGCTATCTGGCATGCACGCCGTTGCGCACGCGCACCTTCGGCATCGCCAAGGGCTTCCCCGACCGCTACGACCCCAACGAGCTGCTCGCTCAGAACGGCATGACGGTCGAGAACATGGCCGCCGAAGCCGTAAGGCTACTCAACGAGTAAGAAAACCTCCGCAAGGAAAGCACCCCTGCGGAGGTTTTTATTTTCCCAACTCAATTATCTCGATCTGTAACATCTAGGGCCCGAATTCCCGTCTAACTGTTACAGATCTAGACAAGACGTCTTAGTCCCTGACCTTTGTCTCAATCTGTAACAGATAGAGACCTTTTAGCCATCCAGATGTTACAGATCGAGACATTCGAATTCCCCTGAAGTGAAAATCTCGATCTGTAACAGTTACTCGGCAAAAACGGCTGCAGATGTTACAGATTGAGACAAAGCAGCAAGGCATGCCACCGCATCGGCCAGGACCACCACAAAGGTGCCTGTCCCTTTTTGGTAGGTAGAATTACCCATAAGGTAAGTATGTTTCTGAGTTATTTCGTGTTGACCCATTTGAGCGCGATAGGGTATAACTCTACTCAACCGCTAGGGATTTTATTGAGAAAGGTGTTCTACCATGAGCAAGAACCTCTCCCAGCAGGTCGTTCTCGACCGCCGCGGCTTTGTCGCCGCCACCTTCGCAACCGTCGCCGGCCTTGGTCTTGCCGGCTGCTCCGACACCAGCGCCGAGGCCGACAAGGGCTCCGCCGCCTCCTCCAAGAACTCCGAGGATACCGAGGTTTCCGCTACGCTCGATGCCAAGGCATTCGACAAGCTCGTCGACAACGGCCCCAAAGCCGACGACGATGCCATCGCCGCCAGCACCTGGGCCACGGCCGTCAAGGACGCCGGCGTCTTTAAGATCGGTGGCGTTCAGACCTCCACGCTCTTCTCCCTCCTCAACGAGAAAGACGGTCAGACCCGCGGCTTCGATGCCGGTATCGCACAGCTCCTGTCCAACTACATTCTGGGCGAGAACAAGGTCGAGATCACCCAGGTGACCTCGGACACGCGCGAGTCCGTCCTGCAGAACGGCCAGGTCGACGCTGTCTTTGCCACCTACACCATCACTGACGAGCGTAAAAAGCTCGTCTCCTTCGCCGGCCCCTACTACTACACCCAGCAGGCCATCCTGGTGCTCGCCGACAACGACGACATCAAGAGCGTCGACGATCTGGCCGATAAGAACGTCGCCGTCCAGTCCGGCTCCAACGGCCCCGCCATCCTGGAGGAGTTCGCCCCCAAGGCCAGCCAGCAGGAGTTCAAGACCGACGAGGAAGCCCGCCAGGCACTTCAGCAGGGCCGCGTTGACGCCTACGTCATCGACAACAACATGCAGCAGAGCGCCCTAGTCCGCGAGCCCGGTAAGTATAAGATCGCCGGCAAGCCCTTCGGCAGCAAGGAGCCCTACGGCATCGGTCTGCCGCTCGATTCCGACGGCGTCGCCTTTGTCAACGACTTCCTTAAGAAGATCGAGGACGACGGCACCTGGACTGAGCTGTGGCAGATCTGCATCGGTGACCGCACGGGTGACACCAATGTTCCCGAGCTGCCCGAGATCGGCGCCTAGGCAACGCGCCTAGTAACGGCCGCAACGAAACCATACGGAAACGCACGGTGCGCTTTATTGCGCTAAACTGTTTCCTTACTGAGTTGTCGGGGCTTCCGTACACACGGGAGCCCCTTTCCTTATCGGCGGGAGGTCCGCATGAGTCTCTCCGAACTCTGGTCGCTCTATGGCCAGAACTATATCGACGCGCTGCTAGCAACCTGGGGCATGACGCTTGAGTCGTTTGCCATCGCCATGGTGTTGGCCGTCCCCGTCACCGTGATGCGCGTGTCGCCGCTCAAGCCGCTGCGCGTCTTTGGCGACCTGTATGTCCAGGTCTTCCGTAACATCCCCGGCATCGCGCTGCTCATTATCGTCGTCTATGCGCTGCCCCCGCTCAAGGTCGTCCTGCCCTACCGCACCTGCGTCATCGTCGCCACAGTGCTCTTGGGTTCTGCCTTTGGTTCCGAGAACTTTATGAGCGGCATCAACACCGTCGGTGTCGGCCAGGTAGAAGCTGCCCGCTCGCTCGGCATGAGCTTCAACCGCATCCTCGCCAAGATCGTGATTCCGCAGGCACTGCGTTCGAGCGTACTGCCCATGACCAACCTCTTTATCGCCGTCATGCTCACCACCGCGCTCAGCAGCCAGGTACCCCTTAAACCGCAAGAGCTCACCGGCGTGGTGAGCTACATCAATACCCGCTCGCTCGGCGGCGTCGCCGCGTTCTTTATCTCGGCACTCGGCTACCTGGGCACGGCCTTTGTGGTGAGTCACATTGGCAACTATATCGATAAGAAGGTGAGGATCCTCCGATGAGCAAGCACTCCACCTCCGCGCTCACCATGCGCGACGCGCTCTACGAGGCTCCCGGCCCCAAGATGCGCGCCAAGATTCGCATCGGCACCGCCATCTCGCTTGTCGCTGTGGCCGCACTTGTCGCCCTCGTGCTGCAGCGCTTTTATGTGACCGGCCAGCTTTCGGTCCACTATTGGTATTTCTTTACGCACCTCACCACCTGGAAGTTCTTGCTTGCCGGCTTTGAGGGCACTGTTAAGGTCGCACTCACCGCTGGCGCCATCGCGCTGGTGCTGGGCTTAGCCCTTATGCTCGGCCGCACCAGCGACATTAAGCCGCTGCAGCTGGTCTGCCGCGTGCTCACCGATTTCTTCCGCGGTGTGCCGAGCCTGCTGTTCATCTACTTCTTCTTTTTGGTGCTGCCCCAGTACAAGATCTCGCTGCCGTCGTTTTGGATGCTCACACTGCCTGTCGCGCTCGCTGCGGCCGGCGTGCTGGCCGAGATTTTCCGCGCCGGCGTCAACGCCGTGCCGCGCGGCCAGGTCGAGGCCGCCCAGGCACTCGGTCTTTCCAAGGCTAAAATCACCTTTAAAATCGTGTTGCCGCAGGCGATTCGGTTTATCATTCCGTCGTTGATTTCGCAGCTCGTGGTCGTAGTCAAAGACACCACCGTCGCCTATGTGGTGAGCTACCCCGACCTCATGCAAAATGCCCGCGTGCTCATTACCAACTACGATGCCCTCGTGTCGGTCTACCTGGTGATCGCAGTCATCTACATCCTCATCAACGTCGCGATCAACAAGGCCGCTGTCTATGTTTCGCACAAGACCGGCGCGACCATCATCCGCTAACGCTTTACCATTTCTAGTCATAAGGAGCCGAGCACCTTGGCACAGAGCACTTCTTCTACCGGCAATCAGCCGCTGATTGAGCTCAAGCACGTCGATAAGCACTATGGCGATCTACACGTCCTCAACGACATCAATCTCTCGGTTGACCGCGGCGAGGTCGTCGTTGTGATCGGCCCCTCGGGCTCGGGCAAGTCGACCATGTGCCGAACCATCAACCGTCTGGAAACCATCGACTCGGGCGAGATCCTCATCGAGGGCGAGCCTCTGCCGCAGGAAGGCAAGGATCTTGCCCGCATGCGCGCCGAGCTAGGCATGGTGTTTCAGCAGTTCAACCTGTTCGCACATATGACCGTGCTGCAGAACGTCATGCTGGGACCGGTCGACGTGCTGGGCGCTGTCTCTTATACACATCTCCGAGC
>USBX01000097.1 GCA_900552995.1 uncultured Collinsella sp. | reverse complement strand
CGCCAATAGGGCCCGCCCAGATAATAACCAGGTGTACGAAAAGCCCCAAGTTGGTAAACAGCCCCGTAAGCGCAAGCGGCATAAATTGGTCGAGCCAGCGCAAAAAACGCCAGGGACTCCGATCACTCTGTGGAAAATACCGGTACAGCAGTACCACATCCCAGGCAAGCATGACGCCGTAGCCTAGGGCGATTGACGCCAACAGGCCCTCGACCGGCGGCAGTCCCAACGTCAGCGCTGCCAGGGCGCACAGGCACGCCACGCCAATGGCGGCCGCAAAGCTGCACAGAATGCCACGATAATCTTTGATGGCCGTGAGATAGCTCATGCCGTTCCAGTTGACGATCATGATGTTGAAGAGCCACAGGCACAGCAGCCCCTGCAGCAGCGTGGCCCCCGAGAACAGCAAAAAGACGCCGTAGAGCACCGTGCCCGCAACGAGCATGATGGCGTTGGAGCCCCAAAACGAAGGCAGGATCTCATCCTCGCGCTCGGCAAAAAGCATATCGGCCAAAAAGCGCGTGACCGGCATAGAGAAAAAACTCGTGAGCGTGAGCGACGCCAGCAGCGTATAGGTCACCATGCACACCAGCAGATCTTGGTTGGCACGGCCCACACCCCACAGACCGCACAGCACCAAGATACCCACCTGGAGCAGCACACCCAGCAGCATGGGGCCCGTGCATACAATGCCGGCGTAGCCGTAAGCGCGCATCGTGGCAAACAGACCCTTGCGCCTAAACAGGCGTTTGAGCTCAAAACCGATTCCGGCCACCGGCTACTCCCCCTCTCTGGGCAGGTCAAACGCACGCGCCGTCTCGTCGTACAGCGCGCGATAGTTGGCGAGCATCTGCTCGTGCAAAAAGTACGTGGCAACGCGACGCTGGCCGCGCTCCCCCATCTCAATGCGGCGGGCGCGGCTTGTGCACATGCGTTCCATGGCATCGGCCAGGCCCTTGCGATACATAGGCGGCGTCACAAAACCCGCCACGCCAAAGTCATCGCCCGGGGCACCTTCGAGCAGCTCGCGGCAGCAGCCCACCTCGGTCGTCACGCAGGGACGGCGCGCTGCAAGCGACTCCAGCACGCTGAGCGGCTGGCCCTCGGAGATGCTCGTCAAAATGGTAAAGTCGAGCTTTTCCATGTACTCAACCACGTTGACGCGGCCGGTAAAGATCAAGTCGCGCACGCCCAGGGTATCGACCAGCGCGTGACACTCGGCGCCGTACTCCTCGTCATCCACGCCACCCATGATGTGCAGGCGCACGCGGGGCAGGCGCTCGTGCAGCTCAAAGAAGGCATAGATCATGGTCTTGACGTCCTTGATGGGCGCCAGGCGCACCACCGCGCCAATGTCCACCCAGCCGTCATCGGGCTTTAAGGGAATGTCCTTAAAGCGATCGAACTGGATGCCGTTGGGGATGACCAGGCACTTGTCCGCATCGCAGCCCATGTCGATCTGCGTCTTACGGGCGTTATGGAACAAACTGGTCACGCGGAAGGCGCGACGGTAGATCTCCTCCGAAAGCAGGTAGAAAAAGCGGATCCAGCGGTCCTTAAAAGACGGCACCACCCAGTCAGCGCGAATGATCTCTTCCTCGCGTTCGCGAGTATAGATGCCATGCTCGGTCAGCAGCACCGGCGCATGGTGAACGCTTGAGCCCAGGCAGGCGAGCAGGCCACCGTAGCCGGTCGAGATGGCGTGGTACACATCGGCCACCGGCACCTCGCTGCCCAGAAGGTAGAGCACGGGCAGCAGCATGGAGCGCATGGTGTGGAATGCATCGGCAAAGGGCGTGTAGGGATACTCGGCCAGGCACACGTCACGAAAGATATCCATAAACGTGCGGCTCTGCAAAAACGAGAGCGGATGCACGCGACGGCGCTGGAAGATATCAAATAGCACGTCCCAGTCCGGATTAGAAAGCGACACCAGGCGGCGCAGCGCCTCGCGCTCGCGGGCGTTAAAGTCGGCCTCTTCTTGCTCGCCCGATAGGCGCAGGGCATCGTCCAGAAACACCTCGTGCACCTCGACCACGTTGCCGGGCAGCTCGTAGACAAACTTGCCGCGGTCGACAGCATGCGCGCCAATCACCCACAGCACAAACTCGTGCTCGGGCATGGCCAGGATATAGCCATGCATCCAGGTAGATACGCCGCCGTGCACATAGGGGTAGCAACCCTCGAGTACCAAGCAGATTCTCATTTGTCGCCACCCTCCTTGCGTGCAATGGTCACCGTCTTGTCCGTGGCTTTGACCAGGTACAGGTCGCCCGTCAGATGCGTAATCTCGCCACCCGTGACTGCACCCGGCTCACCGTTGTTGGCGCGGAACATGAGCCACGCCTCGTCGTGGAAATTGCCCAGGCTGAGCGTCCAGGCATCCGCACTGGTATCCACGCTCACCGTCACGGACGAAAAGCGCTGGATGGCGCCCGAGCATTCCGAACCGGTCTGACGCCGCAGGTCGGGCGCAGACTTGCTAAGCCAGTCCAGGTAGTCGGTCAGGCCGCCCTTGTAGACCTCCCAGCCCTCCTTGGCGCCGCGATCGGGATCGAGCAGGTCGTCTGGGTGCATAAAATGCGTGCTCACATAGTGCATGTTTAGCTCGGACATGGCAGCCAGACGCATATAGGAATCGTTGACCATGCCGCCCGAGACAATACGTGGCTGCTCCACAATGCCATCGCTCGCCACGCCAAACTCCTGCACATAGGGCAAGTCGGTGCCATCCTCAAAATACGTACTGGCGATGGTCTTAATGCGCGGAACGTCGGTGCCGATAAGCTTGCGCGCACGGGCCGAAAGGATATTCGACGGTGGCACATAGACCGAGCCGTGCGCGTTGGGCAGTACCTCGTCCTGGAAGGCTATAAGCTCGTTGAGCGATGCGACGAGCGTCTCCTTGTTCTTCCACGTCTTGTAGTCGTACAGTGTGCCATAGTCGGTATCCCAGAGCGCCAGCGGCTGATGGTTGTAGCCGTGGAAACCCAGCTCTCCGCCCATCTGCAGCAGCATACCGCCAAAGTAGCGGAACTGTGTGGTATCGGCCTGACGCGCGGGCTCGGTCTGGTTGACCGCGTCCTCGTAGTTTTCGATCATCACGCCGGTATAGCGAATGCCGTATTTTTGCGCGAGCTTTTGCAGATCGGGCCACCAAACCTTGGTGTAAAAATCGGCAATGGAAAGCCCGTAGTCGCGCTTGATGTAGGTGCCGTCGCCCGAGGGCACGGGGCTGGGAAAGTCGTCCAGGTAGAAAACGGCGCTGTTGATGACCGGATAGGCCGTGGCATCGCCCAGCAGGCTGATTGCCGCGGCGTAAAAGCCGCGCATGACCTTGTCATAGATACCGATATTGCACACCACGGTGCGACCGCTACCGCAGTCATTCGACCAAATGAGCGGGGCGCCCGCATCGCCGGTCTTAGCCCACACACGAGCCGTCTCGCGCAGCGAAACCGAAAGCGACGAATCAAAGGGGTCCGAGAGCTCGTAGCGCTCTCCCCCGCCCAGCATAAAGTCCTCGCTCGGCACAATGCTTTCGGCTTTTACATAGTCATATCCGGCCGATTCAATGCCAAGCTTGGGGGCAATCACCTGCAGGTAGCTCGAATTATCCGGCGGCATGGCGAGCATAAGCGAACCACCGGCACTCACCCAACTCATAATGTCGGTCAGGTGCGTACCGAGCCTATCGAGCGACGGCATAAGCAAAATCACGCGATCGAAGGACGTCAGTGAGGGAATGGCATCCGCGCCGTCCAGGGCAAGGTCCACGTCGCGGTGCGCGATCTTCATGTCGAGCAGGATCTGGTCAAACTGCTCCTTTACGTCCTCGACGCCAGCTTGGTCGGAATCGGTAATGACCAGGCACGTGGGCTTTTGGCCAAATATTGCGGAGGAAGCCGGCACCGCATCGTTGGCGGCAAGCATCCCCAGCTTATGCTGGCCCGCACTGTACTGCACGCCGGCGCGCTCCACCAGCAGCACGGCCGCCATGGCAATAAAGACCGCCCACACCACAAGCAGCCCCATCCAGCGAAAATGGCCCGCACGGTCGCGGATATGCTGCACCACGCTCATCGGGCCTCCTCTCCGTTGCGCCAAAACGCCAGTTCCTCGCGGTTGGCGGCGCTCAAGTATACATGCTGTTTGTCAATCGCATCGATCACGCGGTGGACCTCGTCACCGTCGCGGCGCATCACCGCCAGGCGCAGGCAAAGCATCCAAACCTCCTGCTCCTCGGGCACGTCGAGCACCAGCTGGTCGGTCACGGCCTGCGCCGCCCGCTCGGCGTCTTTTTTCAGGGTTTCCGTGCCGCGGTCGAAGGAATCCAGCTCGCGTTGCAGCACATCGTATTCATTGAGCGCGTCTTCATACTGCCGCTGGGCAGCGTCTGCATTGCGGACACCGTCAGTGTCATCGATCAGCCGATCCAACTCGGTCTGGAGACTGCTCACTTTGTCCTGATCACTGACGATCGTTGTATAGGCAGTTGCAATTTCCTGCGCGCGCGCCAGTTTCGGATCCGATGCGCTCACTGCGGGCTTTCCATCCTCCGTGCTGCCTGCCGGGTAGCTGTTTCTGGCATTTTTCAGATCATCGTCTGTCAGCATATCCTTGAAC
>USBX01000096.1 GCA_900552995.1 uncultured Collinsella sp. | reverse complement strand
TCTACACGAGCCTTATCGTCGGCAGCGTCAGATGTGTATAAGAGACAGCCGTTGAGCGATTCAGAGAGTAGCAGCTTGGTCTCACCGGTCTTGGTATTGATCTTGACCAAGATGCCGCCGCTGTCCTTGTCGGCCGTGCCGTCCTCCTTCTGCTGTCCATAGAAGAAGGTACCGTTAAACATGGCCTCCAGCGTCAGGCGCATGGTTTCGACATCAAAGGAATCGCCCAGCGTGCTGTTCATGAGCGTCAGCGTGTTGCCCATCGCCGCATAGCAGGTGCCCACATAAAGCCAGTCACCATAGCTCGCAGCCGCCCAAGTGTAGCTCTGGCCGCGATCGCCTTCGTTGTTGGCCGTATTACCATCGGCGCCCGGAACGGCAACGGCACCGTTACCCTGGTAGTCGACGATGCCATCCGGCTGCGACGTTCCTACCGTAGGATGCGAGAGCTTCTCAAAGGAATACCCATTTCCCGCATTGTAGGTAACGGCACCCGATGCGTCTTCGGCGTGCGCCGGCAGCGGCGATACCAAGATAGCGGCAAGCGCTGCCACCAAGCCAAGTGTTCCCACTCGTCTCATAAGGTTATAGCCTCCCCTGTCCTAAAGCCCAGTTTTAGCATTCTTCATTTCTGTCCACGGTTAATTGCAATCTGAGCACAGCAATAATCAGTGTATAAATATACACCTGTAATTTTTTGGACGGGTTCATAGATGCTCGATTGGTAGCGAATTCCGCGCAAACCGTCACCAAACTCCACTTTTGCCGCATCTAAAGGTTATTTTTGCGCAAATTTTTGGATGCCGATAGTCACAATGGGCAGGAGGCTGGTACCCACCGGAGAGGGCAACGCCTACATTTTCATAACGTAATAGCCCGCGTCTTTCACGGCCGTCTCGAGGACACCACGATCAACCGGCTGTTTAGAGCGCACACGTGCCGTGTGATCCGCATACGTCACCGTTGCCCACACGCCATCCAACGCATTCAGGGCATTGGCCACGTTCTGAGCGCAGCCGTCACAGCTCATGCCGCCGATGAGCAGCTCATCGCTATAGGGATAGTGCGATGCATCGGTATCCACCACAACAACCTTTTTGGTTTTCTTGCCGCTCGTACCATCGCTGCAACAACTCTTCCCGTGTGTCGAAGCGGCAATGCGACGCAGTCCAAAAAACATGCCGATGGCAATGACGGCCAGCACGATGAGATTCGCAGGGTTGAGCAAGTCGCTCATGCGTTCCCCTTTCAAGTAGCCCTATCTAGATACCCCCATGGGGTGTCCCCATCTTAACTCAAAATCATGTCGGTTCGGTCAATTAGTTTCCCTCTTCAAACTTTTTGTTGACAATGGTTTACTTTCGTATATAAGTTTTCCTAGGCTAACAGCTGAGGACCAGAAAGGGGCATCGTGACTCGAACCATTGACATCCCAACATACCAAACGGCTGTCGTGCGCAACTGCTCCCCTACGCTCGCAGGTATCAAGCCGGCTTCGCTCTTTACCTATCCCGGCGTTTACGCCAACCAAAACGGAAAACCCAGCGCCACCCATATCGAAGAGCGACGCTCTCGCCTGCTCGCCGTCATAGCCCAATGCAACCGCGAGCTCCAGCCACTCGGGATCCATATGAGCGTTTTGGTCTGGCGCCCCTGCGGAGCGCTCATCTATGTGTACCGCCCTGCAGACCTCATGCGATACCTCTCCGACTCCCGCGCCACGACGGCGCTTGCCGCCGAAGGTTACGATGTCCACAACCTGCCCGCGTCCCTGGTGCATCTCGCCGCGCGCATCACGCTGGCAAGCAGCAATGCCGCAGAGAGCGCCTATGACGGCAGCGTCTGCGCGCTCGCGCGAAATAGGCACTGCGATACGGGGTGCATGTGCGAGTTCCCCCACGAAATTGGCTATTTTTTGGGCTATCCCTACGAAGATGTCCATCAGTTTATCGTCCAGCACGGCGAAAACTATAAGGTCTTTGGCGCATGGAAGGTATACACAAACGTTGAGCAGGCACTTGCGACGTTTGATGCCTACCGTGCCTGCACCCAATACTTCACCTTTGTCTATCAGCAGGGCTACAGCTTGGCTCAACTTGCCCAGGCAACCCGATAGAACATAGAAGCCGCGGCAACCTGCCGCACAACTGAAAGGACTCAACATGAGCAAGATCGCCGTCGTCTACTGGAGCGGCACGGGCAACACCGAGGCCATGGCAAACTTCGTTGCCGAGGGCGCAACCGGTGCCGGCGCCGAGACAGAGGTCATCTCCTGCGCCGACTTCTCCGCAGACAAGGCCGCTGGCTATGACGCCATTGCCTTCGGCTGCCCCGCCATGGGCTCCGAGGAACTCGAGTACGATGAGTTCCAGCCGATGTGGGACGAGGTCAAGGAGACTCTCGGTGACAAGAAGGTCGTCCTCTTTGGCTCCTATTCGTGGGCCGAGGGCGAGTGGATGGACAACTGGAAGGCCGATGCCGACGAGGCAGGCGTCAACGTGGTCGACTCCGTCATCTGTTACGACGCCCCCGACGACGAGGGCGAGACCGCCTGTCGCGCGCTTGGAGCGGAGCTGGCCTAGCGGCAATGAGCTCCGCCCGTAACGCGCTCTGCACCAAAACACATTCGCGTCCCAACAAAAACGGGAGCCGGATCACATCCAGCTCCCGTTTTCTGCTATGCCAGTCATATAAAGCGACTACGAGATATTGCCCAAGAACGCCTTGGTGCGCTCGCTCTTGGGGTGGTCGAAGACCTCGCTCGGCGTACCCTCTTCTACAATGACGCCGCCGTCCATAAAGACGACGCGGTCGGCGACATCGCGGGCAAAGCCCATCTCGTGCGTCACGACGATCATGGTCATACCGTCGTGCGCCAGGTCGCGCATGACGCCCAGGACGTCGCGCACGAGCTCAGGGTCGAGCGCCGAGGTGGCCTCGTCAAAGAGCATGACGTGCGGGTTCATCGACAGGGCGCGGGCGATGGCAACGCGCTGCTGCTGGCCGCCCGAAAGCTGACTCGGCATAAAATCGATGCGCTCGGCAAGACCGACCTTGGTCAGCTCCTCGACGGCGATCTTCTCGGCCTCTTCCTTGCTGCGCTTGAGCACCTTTTGTTGCGCAAGCATGACGTTCTTTTTGACCGACAAGTGCGGGAACAGGTTGAACTGCTGAAACACCATGCCCAGGTGCGTACGCACTTTGTTGAGGTCGACACCCTTGGCGCACACATCCACGCCCTCAACGATAATCGAGCCGCTCGTGGGATGCTCCAGACGATTGATGCAGCGAAGCATCGTCGACTTGCCCGAGCCCGAGGGGCCCAAGACCACAACGACCTCACCCTTGTGCACATCCAGATCGATATCGCGCAGGACCACGTTGTCGCCAAAGGCCTTCTGGAGGTTCTTGATACTGACGACGACCTCGTTCGAGTTATTGGTTTCGCTCATGATAGGACCTCCTTACAGACCGGCGATGTGATCGGCGGGCGTCGCGACAACCTGTCCGGCGCTCTTGGCGGGACGCTTCTTCTTGGTCTCGGCCGTGCCCAAAAGCTTCGCCTCAAGACCGCTCACCAAGCGAGCGAGCGGCAGGGTGATGACCAGATAGAACAGGGCGGCAACCACGTACGGTGTAATGGAGCCCGTCGTGGCCACGATGGTACGGGCGTTCATGACGATCTCGACCACACCCACGGCGGCAAGCAGCGACGTATCCTTGTAAAGCAAGATAAACTCGCTGGTCAGCGTAGGCAAAACATTACGGAACGTCTGCGGAATCATGACATAGAGCAGCGTCTGGAACGCGTTCATGCCCAGCGAACGCGCAGCCTCGTTTTGGCCCTTGGGGATCGATTGAATACCGGCACGGAAGATCTCGCATAGGTACGCAGACGAGTTCATGGCCATGACGATAACGCCAAGCACGTAGTCATCAACCTTGACGCCGGCCAACGGCAGACCGAAGAACGCGATATAGATCTGCAGGAACGCCGGCGTACCGCGGATGATATTCACATAGATGCCGGCAAGGCAACGCAGGATGCACGACTTGGAGATGCGCATGAGCGACAAGGCAAAGCCAAAGGGAATTGCCAGCGGAAACGCCACAAGCACGATCGAGAGCGACATAAGGAAGCCCTTAAAGACGATCGGCAGGCTTTGGACCAAAATGACCGGGTTTAAGAACAGGCGCAGGAACATATTGGAGTTCCAGGCCTCGACCCACGGCTGCTCCTTAAGATCGGCCAGGAAGTTATCGAAGGCCGTCACGCCCTTGATCTCCACCGACGGAATCTTGGAGATCTTCTTGGTCGACCCGTCAGCGAGCGTATAGGTGCCGCTAAAGGCCTCATCGCCGCCCTCGACGGGGAAGGTCACGCCGTAAACCTCGACACGGAAAAAGCCGCCGGCAGGCGCCGTCTCGCCAAAGTCGATCTTGAGCGTCTGGCCGTCAGCCTTGCACGTGGGCTTCATGGGCGTACGATCCATGAGGTCCTCGCCCGAGAGCATCGTCAATCGCGTGTCATCGGTACCAAACGTCGTGCCGTCGACAAACGTCAGCGAAAGACCGCTCAGCTCCTCGTCGGCATCGGCCTGGACCTCCCAGGTAATGCTGTCTCTTATACACATCTCCGCGCCCACGAGACACTCGCTAATCTCGTATGCC
>USBX01000095.1 GCA_900552995.1 uncultured Collinsella sp. | reverse complement strand
TCTACACGAGCCTTATCGTCGGCAGCGTCAGATGTGTATAAGAGACAGTCCTTGTTATAAGCAAGCGGCAGGCCCTTCATGGTTACCAGCAGCTGCACCAGGTTGCCGTACACGCGACCGCTCTTGCCGCGGATAAGCTCGGCAAAGTCGGGGTTCTTCTTCTGCGGCATGATGGACGAGCCAGTGGAGTACGAGTCGGAAAGCGTGATAAAGCCAAATTCGGAGCTCGACCACAGTACGATCTCCTCGGAAAGACGCGACAGGTGCATCGCCATGACGGATCCGGCGTAATGCAGATCGAGCAGAAAATCACGGTCGGAAACGGCATCGAGCGAGTTGGGGATCACGCCCGCAAAGCCAAGTTCGGCAGCCGTCATCTGGCGATCGAGCGGATAGCTCGTACCGGCAAGCGCAGCGGCACCCAGCGGGCAGTTGTCGGCAGCATCAAAGGCGGCCTTCAAACGCGTAAAGTCGCGCGCGAACATCCAGGAATACGCCAGCAGGTGATGCGACAGCAGCACGGGCTGAGCATGTTGCATGTGCGTGTAGCCCGGCAGAATCACCTTGTCGTACTTCTTGGCCGCATCCACCAGCACATGGCGCAGCTCAAGATTGGCCTCCATGAGCTCCTTGGCCAGCGCCTTGACGCCCAGGCGCGTATCGGTCGCCACCTGGTCGTTGCGCGAACGCCCAGTATGCAAGCGCTTGCCAGCCTCGCCGATGCGACGCGTCAGCTCGCTCTCGATGGACATATGAATGTCCTCATCGTTGATGTCGAAGGTAAAGTTGCCGGCATCGATATCCTGTTCGATTCCGGTCAGGCCCTTGGCAATCGCCTGCTCGTCCTCGGCACTGATGATGCCCTGGGCGGCCAACATCTTGGCATGCGCCTTAGAGCCGGCGATATCCTGCTTATAGAGATGTTTGTCGACCGGCAGCGACGCGCCAAACTCCTGCGTGACCTCGGCCACGCCCGCCTCAAAACGACCGCCCCAAAGAGCCATGGAACCGTCTCCTTTCTCCAAATACCAAAACAAGCGTCCAAAGCAATGTGCCCTGTCGCTAAAGCGATTTATCAACCGCTAGTTTTACACACTCCCTGCCGCGCGCGGGGCCATGTGGCTAATTTGCAAAGAAGTGACGCACCATGCACTTGGCGCCCAACGTCTCCCTCCGGATGTTGCCCTGCGAACCATCGATCCAGGCCTTCAGGCTCATAGGAACGTCCTCGACCCTTACAGCATCGAACTCGGGCGCGAGGGCAAGCAAAGCATGCGCGATAGCATTGAACATAATGGATACTCCTCATATATATAGGCACAGAGCCGCCAAATTGATAGAAGGAGCCCCGCCGGACAACCCCGGCGGGGCTCGGACTCAGCCGCAGACGCGGCATCATATATGCGGGCGGAACGTAGGGGCCACCGATGTTAAGAAGTGTCAGCAAGCATAACGAAAGGTAGGGACCCCGTGCGCCCGTTATGTATCACGCGGATGGGCCGCGCGGATACCAAGGGAAGGAGGCGCTAGGCCTGGGCAGCAGCAGAGCTGGGGCCCTGGACCTTTGCCCACGTCTTGAGCGACAGCGTATCGATCTCGATAAAGCCGGCGCTGGCCTTCTCGTCAAACGTGGTGTCGCGGTCGTAGGTAGCCAGGCCGTAGTCGTAGAGGCTGAAGGGACTCTTGCGGCCGACGACATGGCAGTTGCCCTTAAAGAACTTCAGACGGACAGTGCCGGTCACGAACTTCTGGGTATCGGCCATAAAGGCGTCGAGCGCGTTCTTGAGCGGGCTGTACCACTGGCCGTTGTACACGGCGGTGGCCCAATCCTGCTCGAGCTTGATCTTGGTCTTGAGCAGGTCGCCCTCGACGCAGATGTCCTCGAGCGCCTTGTGGGCGGTGATGAGCGTCAGGGCGCCGGGAACCTCATAGCACTCGCGGCTCTTGAGGCCCACCAGACGATCCTCGACCAGGTCAAGACGGCCAAAGCCGTTGTCGCCCGAAATCTTGTTGAGGGCGATGACGATCTCGGAGAGCTTCATCTTCTTGCCGTCGACGGCGACAGGCTTGCCGGCCTCAAACTCGATCTCGGTATAGGTCGGGGTGTCAGGCGTGTCCTCGGGGTTCTTGGTCATAACCCAAGCGTCATCGAGCGGCTCATTCCAAGGGTCCTCCAGGTGACCGCACTCGATGGCGCGACCCCACAGGTTGTCGTCGATGGAGTAGGGGTTGTCGTTGGCACCCTCGGGAACCGGCACGTTGTGGGCGTGGGCATAGGCGACCTCGTCGGGACGGCACTTCAGGTCCCACTCGCGAACCGGGGCGATAACCTTGAGCTCGGGGTCGAGGGCCTTGACGGCGGCCTCAAAACGGACCTGATCGTTACCTTTGCCAGTGCAGCCGTGGGCGACGTAGGTCGCGCCAAACTCGTGGGCGACCTCAACAAGCTTCTTGGCAAGCAGCGGGCGAGACAGGGCGGAGAGCAGCGGATACTTATTCTCGTACATAGAGTTTGCGGCGATGGCTTTGGTCAGGAACTCATCGGAGAACTCGTCGCGCAGGTCGAGCACCTGGCAATCGAGAACGCCCAGGTCGAGCGCCTTCTGCTTCTTGGCATCCAGTCCGGTCTCTTCCTGGCCCACGTTGCCGCAGACGCAAACGACATCGAGATTCTTCTCGTCCTGGAGCCACTTGACACATACGGATGTATCAAGACCACCGGAATATGCGAGAACGACTTTTTCCTTGCTCATGGCTGTTTCCTTTCGCCCTTGGTAGCTAGTTAGAACATCGGTCAGTTGCAAGTCATTTCAAGGTCATATACCGTGCAATATCAGGTTAAATAGCAAAAATCAGCACATACATGCCCTAGAAACATGCAGCAATGTCGTGCTAAAACCCAACGACCTCAAAATGACTCTGTTGAGGCAATTCGCCCCATGCGGACAGAGACGATTGTTATCGTCGTCGGGAAATTGCGCGCTGGCGTCGGATGGCATTGTCTGCAGTGGTGATGATCTTTACGAACTGCATCTGCCTCTCCTTTCACGTATCGCCGGGCGCAATTCAAATATCGTAAACGGTACCTTTTACTCGGTAAGCGGTTGTTTTTCCGTCTCCGTTTTCGATGGTCGCTATATTACGCTAAAGTGCCCGCAGCACAAGCGACAAATTCAAATTTCTGAAAAGTTTTTTCATTACTTTGTGAAGCGTGGTGCAAATACGCACCATTCCTGCGAAAATACGCTCGACTACTAGTTGATGGTTATAACGTCTGAAACAATCTCGAAACGAAAGGCGCATTTTTATGCAAACTTACGAATCGGACGCCAACATCGGCAACATTAAGATTCTCGCCGTCGATATGGACAAGACGCTGCTGACCGACGAGCGTGTGCTGCCCCAGGGTCTTGATGAGCGCCTGGACAAGCTCGCCGACGCCGGCATCGTATTCTGCCCCGCCAGCGGACGTCCCGCCCCCAAGCTCGAGGAGATGTTCGAGGGCATCAAGAACCGCCTCGCCTTTTGTCCCGACAACGGAGCTTGCGTGATCTATCGCGGCAGCTATATCTATAAAAGCAATATTGACGTGGAGCTGTATCAGCAGGTCTTGAACCGTGCCTCGGAGGATCCTCGCGCTGTCCCCGTCCTGTGCTGCTTCGACGAGTTCTACGTGCTTGCCCGCGACCATCAATACCACGACGAGATCAGCGTCTACTACAACACAATCAACTACGTAGACAGCTTTGAGGGCATTGATTTCGAGTCCAACAAGATTTCGGTCTTCTTCCCCGGCTACGACGCCGAGCCCGCTTTCCGCGAGACCTATAGCCCCGAGTTCTCGGACAAACTCTACGTCACCAACGCTGGGCGCGAGTGGATCGACTTTATGAACCTGGGCGTCGACAAGGGCGCCGGCGTCGCTCACCTGTGCGAGCACCTGGGCATCGATATTGCCGATGCTGCCGCCGTGGGCGATACCTACAACGACATCCCCATGCTGGAGCGCGTCGGGCATAGCTTTATCGTGGACAATGCCGAGGAGCACATGAACGCGCACGCCAAGTGGCGCATTCCGAGCAACAACGACGGGGGCGTACTGACGCTCATCGACGCCATCTTGGCGGCTCGGTAGCCGTCCCATCGGGCCTGGCCGGGCGGTACGGGATAACTTTTCGCTCGGTCAGGTCCTGCGCAAGACGAAAGCCGCATTAAGTGGCTTTCTTTGCGTGCGGAATCTACGAAAAGTTAACCCGTGCCGCCCGGCCAGGTCCTAGGTTTACTTTCCTGCCGCCAAGATGGCGTCTTGAGTGTCTAGATACTTAGCTGAAATGATTTGAGCAGAGGGGAGCCCCTTGTTGGAAGGGGCTCCCCTCTGTTTTGGTTACTGTGGGACAAATTAATCAGTAGTGTTTGTCCCAAATCTTAAGTATGTGGGGGCTTGCGCCTTGGGCGAGCTTGCCTTACGGAGTGTTTTCCTATTTCGCGTCGGCCCAGGTTATGCCGGTGCTGGCTTCGGCAATGAGGGGTACGCGGAGGTCTACTACGTGTTCCATGACGTCGCGGACCATGGCTGTCAGGCGCTCGACTTCGTCGACGGGGCACTCAAAGTCCAGTTCGTCGTGCACTTGCAGGATCACCCGCGAGCGGATGCCTTCGGCGGCGAAACGCCGGTGAACGTTGATCATGGC
>USBX01000094.1 GCA_900552995.1 uncultured Collinsella sp. | reverse complement strand
CCGTGCCGCTGCCGGTGCCGCCTGCACTGTCCGAGGCCGCTACGGTAAAGTTTGCGGCTCCGTCGCTGGCGAGCGTGTAGTTTTGCGCCGCGTCGCCCAACAGACCTTTCGCACGCACCCAATACGTCCCCGCGGCAAATGCCTCGCCCTCGGCCATTGCCGTGCCCGGAGCGCCGTCCGCGTCGTGCACAAACTCGAGCTGGGCGGTGCAGGCGTCGGTTTCGAGCTTGCCCTCGAGTGATGCCGCAATCTTGGCGCGCACGTCTTCGCCGGCCTTAAGGCCTTCGAGTCCCTCAAAATGGGGCGTCAGCGCGAGCGGATCGATATCGATGGGCACGAAGCCCTGCAGTCCTGTAGCGGTCTCGTTGCCCAGGGCGTCGACATCCACGTATTCGATGGCAAACGCGCTGCCAGAAGCGGCCACGTTGAGTACGTTGCTGCTGTTAACGAGGCGGAAACGGCCCTCGCCAACGGTCTTGCCATCCTGGAATGAGGCATCGCTCAGCGAGTCGCCGTACGTCATGCGCATGCGGGTCGGGAGATAGTACGGGAAATAGTACGAAGCCGTCTGCTTGTGCTCCGTATCGTAATTGCGCTGGTAGATGCTCCGGGCCAGCGCCGCATCAACAAAGTCGGATGCGATGATGCCAATGTGCTTGAGGTAATCTGACTTTGTATCCTCGATGCCGCTGGGATTGATGTACGGGCTCTTATACAGATGCTCGTTGACTACTCGTGCCGAGGTAAAAGGATTGCCTCCGTGCGACAAGCCCGTGCAGCTGGTGTAGTTGATAGACCAGCAACGCTCCAGGACTTTCTCCTTGGCCCCGTTATCGTCCTCGACATCTACCTCGTTGCGCGTGCGCCCGGTCGTTTCCTTCAGCGCATTATCGACCCAGCTGAGCTTGTCGGTTCCCGTGAGTTTGTACTTGTCCTGGGCGTATACCTTGGTGCAATAGGGCTCTTTGTCGCCTGTTTCCCCCGCGGCTTCAAAGCCCTGCGCGTCTTGGACGAGGCACATGGAACTGCTGTCGGTGTGCGCTGCGATTTTGTTATCCCATTCGGTGAGGTCGAGTCCCCACGTGTGGCCGCTTACGCTGTCGCCGTCGAGTCCAAATCGACGTAGCAGGACGATCTTTCCGCGCACCTCGCCCAGTGTGGGAACGCGGCTCGACGTATAGAACAGTTTGGGGTTGTCGTCCAAAACCTTGGCGAAAGCCGTCGTAACACTTTCGTCGGTAGCCTCGTCGTTGCCTCGTGATACAAGCATGATGAGCGCTTCTGTCGGGTTTTCGTTCAAAAACGTTTTGAAGTAGCCTATGACATCGGAAAGATGCAAAAAGTACGCGTCTTTTTTGAGCAGGTAGTACATCCCATGGTCGATGCCAGGGTTGTCGCCCTTTCCGAGACGGATATCAAAATAGCGAATGCCTTCGAGCAGCTGCGTGGGAATGTAATCCTGCTGGCATTTTACTTGCGAGGATTGGGGCTCAGTGTCGTTGTCCACGCTGCAGGTGCCCGAATCGTGCGTACCCGGGATGCTCAGCTCGTCGAGGAACTTGTTGTCGTCGACGTATTTCATCCAACATGGTCCGTCGACGTAGCTGCTATACGTGATCCAGTCGAGGCTGCTAACCGTGGCATCGTTCTTTTTCATGTCGTAACCGACAAGCTCGAGCTCCCACGGAATGCTCTTACTCTTATTCTTATGGCAAATCTTATTGTTGTCCTGGTCTTCGCCGTTCGATTCTATTGCCAGGTACTTAATGTCTTTTTTCTCGGTTTCTTTCTCGACCGTGCGGTCTCGGATGATATAGGTTCCGTTTGATTGCCGCTCGAACGCAAAAGCGCGGCTGGGCTTGTTGTCATACTCGCCGCTCCATACGTGGATGACCTTTCCGTCTTTGTCCGAGTCGCCATCGACCGACCAAATGCTGTAGCCCGTCTTTTTATGCTCTTCGAAATTGAGCAAGGTGCGGATAGCATACCAGTTTGTATCGTCATTCTTGGTCGTTACGTTCTCAAGGATGAGCTTGCTGGACGTGCCGTCATTAAACAGATGGCAGACGTTGCCGATGACGTTGCCGTCTTCGTTGACGCTCGCGGTGCGAAAATAGCCCGCGGGGCGAAGGCGAATGACGAAATTGTCGAGGGTGGCCGCCGGTGTGGGCGTGTCTTCTGCAAATGCCGCGCGCATGGGAAGGCCCAACCCCGCGGTTTCGGGCAGGCTTGCAAGCGGCGACAACGCCGCAAGTCCTAGGCCCAGCGTAAACGCTCGACGACTGATGGCGTGGTGTTCGGTCATAACTCCTCCATTCGCAGGGTGCGGTAATGCGCTCATTTTGGTCACTATACTGCCCGGATGTTTAAAGGTGTCGGCTTAAATTGTGTGCGCGGCGCTATAAATCGGCGGGCGGACGTGTTTGGGTGCTTGCCGTTTTCGTACCGTTGCCACATTTGGGGTGGTTCCGGCGTCCGGCATCCTCGCGTTCGTCAGGTGCCGGCATAAGAAAGGGAGGGTCGGTTTACCGGCCCTCCCTTAGTACGAAACGCTGGGGCACCGTCGCTTGTTTGCACTGCGCCCGTGTTTCCCGCTGCGCTCGCCAGTTGCTTAGCGCTTGATCTCGATATCGTCGAGCTTGACGTCCATGGCCTCGGTCTTGGCTTCGGCGATGTCGTCGGCAAATTCCAGAGACTTCATCATGGTCTCGACGGCGTCCTTGTGCTCCTCGACGTTGTCGATGCTCACGTATACGCTGCCGCCGCCTGCTTCGGTGAAGTACTCAGTCGTCACGCCGCCCGAGTGTGTATAGGAAGCGTTGCGCCAGGTCTTGCCGTTGTACTTGACGGGATCATTCTCGGTCCACTCAAAGTTGGCCTTCCATTTGGCCTCGTAGTCGAACAGCTCGTCAGCGTTCTTGTCAGAGTCGAAGACGGGGATGAAGCGGTCGCTCGCGTGCTCGCTCTCGGTGAACTTAAACTGGGCCCTATCGGCCGTGTCGCCGGCAACGTCGGTGATCTCGACGCCCTCGGGGACCTCGACCTTAAACCAAATGAAGTCGGTCCTCATATCCACGGCTGGCTTTTCTGCGCCGCCGCCACCGCCACTGCCGGTAGCGCCGCCGCTTCCGCCGCAACCCACCAGGGCAACCGCGGCAAAGAGACTGATGCAGAGGGTGAGAATCGCAAAGGCCTTCTTTTTCATGGTCGTGTCCTCCTCGATCTGTAACCGCCCATGGATTACCTGCCTTTACTGTACGCGTGGACGGCTCGCTAGGGTGGGCCATGTGTCCCATTCTGGGGGTCGGATTTGCGCCGACAAGTGGCAATATGCGCGGGCACAAAAGAGGGGAGGACCGATGCTGTCGGCCCTCCCCGGGTTGGGCGCCCGTTGTTTTAATGGGGCACATGTGCGCGGGTTCGCGTAGGCGCGTACGGGTGCCCCGTTACTTGATCTCGATGTTCGAAATCTCGACTTCGCGTGCCTCGTCAACTGCTTTCTTCATGTCGTCGGGGAACTCGATGGAGTTGAGAAGCGCCTCGGCTTCTTTCTTGTGCAGGTCGAAGTTCGCGATGAGAACGCAGACGCTTCCCGGCTCAACGTCGGAAAAGAGATAGGTATGGGTGCCGCGGTTGTCCTTGCACGTTCCGGTGAGCCATGTCCTGCCGTTGTACTCGACGGGGTCGCCAACTTCCCACTGGAACATGCTGCTCTTTCGACCTTCATCGGCAAGAGCCTCTTCTGCCGTCATCTTCTCTTCCCAAACAGGGATGAAGCGGTCAACCGTGGTGTTCTCGTTCTCGGGGAAGGTGAGCTGGACCCTGTCGGCATTCTTACCGGCGGAGTCGCTTACGCCGACGCCCTCGGGCATCTCGACCTTAAACCATATAAAGTCGGTCTTCTTGGCGACGGGGGCCTTTTCCTTGCTCTCGCTCTTGGGGGTGCTGCCGTCGCCCGATGCGCTCCCGCCGCAGCCGACAAGGGCAAATGCGGCAAAGAGGGCGATGCAAAGGGAAAGGATCGATAGGGTCTTTTTCTTCATGATGGTGTCCTCCTTGTCTGCCAGGGACATCGTGCGCCGCGGATCGCTGGGGCGGCGGTTACGCATGCACATGATGCCTTTGTTTACTGTGCGGTTATTCCTCCATTCGTCGTCCGGCGCCGTGATGAGCTTGCCCCAACATAGGGCTCCTTACCTATATGTATGCCCCAGTTGCCGCTGCCCGGGAGTCTCGAAAGGTGGGCCATGTGTCCCATGTTTGTGTCGCTGCCGCCTATCGTGTGCCATAGAAATCCGCGATGGCCAGGTGCGCTGACGCTCATGTGCTTATGGGCTAGACTTAGCACCATTACGTGATCGATGCGGTCGGTCGGCGGTTGCCACCCGACCGATGTATATGACTTGAAGGTGCATGTGTATGAGCCAAGAGATGATGGACAAGACCTGCCGCGGGTTTGCCGAGGCGCTGGCCGCGCGCGAGCCGGTTCCCGGCGGTGGCAGCGCGAGCGCCTTTGTGGGCGCGCTGGGCGCCTCGCTGTGCGGAATGGTTGCCCGCTACGGTGCGACCAATCCCGCGCTTGCTGATCGTGCGGATGACCTGACGCGTGCGTTTGCCCATGCTGATGAGCTGGCCCAGGAGCTTGTCGAGTTGGTTGCCGAGGACGTTCGTGCCTATGGGCAGGTGCTGTCTCTTATACAAATCTCCGAGCC
>USBX01000093.1 GCA_900552995.1 uncultured Collinsella sp. | reverse complement strand
GAGATCTACACGAGCCTTATCGTCGGCAGCGTCAGATGTGTATAAGAGACAGCGACATGGTCGAGTGCCGCAACCTCAGGCGTAAAGGGAACGGCCACCACCGCATCGACCCCGGTTTGAGCCAAGGCATGCAGACGGTCGGCCGTCGTCATCAATTTTTGAGCGGGCGAAGGGCTCACCACAACGTCCGGGTCGGGATCGAAGGTAACCACGACCGCCTTACAGCCATGGGCACGGGCATCACGGACAAGCGCTTCGATGAGTTCCTGGTGTCCACGGTGAACGCCGTCGAACACGCCAATGGCGATTGAAGCGGCACCCAAGTGCTCACACTCATCAAACGTATCGGCAGCAACGATGCGAGCCTCGTCCGACTCGCCCGCGAAAAAGACACGCGCGAGCTCGCGAGCGGACAACATCATCGAACACCGCCGATTGCCTGCGGAAACACGTGCTCCAAGACAAAGCGGCCGCCCTCAATGCGGGCGAGCGCCTTGAGTCCCCCATCGAGCACCAACGCAAACGGCGCCTTCGAGGAATCGAAATCGGCAAGCGCACGCTCAACGGGAATGCGTCGGCCGCAGAGCAGGTCGTCGGCAAGATTGCCCGGCAAGTCAACACGTGTGGCGCCCAGGGCCGCAATGGGATCCAGGGCAAAGCCAGCCGCGGACTCGGGAGAAAGCTCCTTGACCGCATGACAAGCGCCAATGGAAACAACACCGGAGGCCGTGCGGCGCAGCGCGGAAATGTGCGCCGCGCTCTCGCAGGCGCGGCCCAAGTCGCGAGCGAGCGCACGGATATAGGTACCCTTGCTCACTGAGAACGCCACGGTCCACACACACGTATCACCTTCGCCTCCCACGGCGATCAGGTCGGCGGCATAGACCTCGACGGGGCGCGGAGGTAGGTCCACCGCATTGCCCTCGCGAGCAGACTTGTAGGCGCGAACGCCATTGACCGAGATGGCCGAAAACGCCGGCGGCACCTGCATCTGCGGACCCAGCATGGCCGCCAAGCGCTCACGGGCATAGGCAGGATCGCGCAGCTCGTTGGCAACAGCCACCGTGCGGACCGCCTCGCCCTCCGCATCATCGGTATTGGTCTCGGCGCCAAACGAGATGTCGGCGACATAGCTTTTGGTATCGAGGGTTAGCATGCCCAGCAAACGAGTAGCCTGGCCAACACCCACCACCATGACACCCGATGCCATGGGGTCGAGCGTGCCGGCATGGCCGACGCGACGCTCATGGAGGGCGCGCCGACATTGCGAGACCACATCGTGGGACGTGCAGCCCACCGGCTTATCGACGGCGAGCAGCATATTCAGTTGAGAAGGCGTACGACGAGCCATGTACCATCCAAAAAGTTAAAGCTCGACGGTCACCGAAGCGGGATCCTCCCCTACCAGTTCGGCCAGCATGGGAAGTGCCACGGTGAGCGTCTCGAGAATCGTTCCGTTGTTGGAGAAACCGGCGGCAGCGGGATGTCCGCCTCCGCCAAAGGCAGCAGCGATCTCGGACACGTTGAGGTCGCCCTTGGAGCGCAGGTTGCCGCGCACCTTGGTATCGCCCTCAATACCCTTCAGGAACAGGCAGACCTCGACGCCCATCACCGAGCGCACCACGTCAACCAGGCCGTCGCACTCATCCGAGGTGACACCGCAAGCCTCAAGGTCACTCTGGTACGCGTAACTATACGCGACGCGCCCGTGGGCCACCGTCTTGATGCGGCCCATAACGATGGACTTGAGGTGCAAAAACTCAACGCGCATGCTCTGGTAGACCTCGAGTGCCACACGCGCCGGATCGGCACCGTGGGCAACCAGACGCGAGGCTGCATGGAACGCGGCGGCATCGGCGTTTTGGTACTGAAAACGGCCGGTATCGGTAACCAAGCCACACAGCAGGCAGGTCGCAACGCCATCACGTGCGACAATGCCACAATTGTCCAAGAAACGGTCAATGATCATGGCGCAGGCTGCAGCTTCAACGCACCTCAGACTGAGCTCGGCAAACTCCTCACGCGCCGGATGGTGGTCGAAACACACCACATGCTTGGAGCGACGAAGCACCTCGGCGGAATTATTGAGACGCTCGACGACCGGCACGTCCACCGAGATGAACAGGTCCGGATTGCCGGTGTACGCAGATGCCGGCACCAGGCGATCGGAGCCTTCCATAAAGCGGTAAATGCGCGGAACTGGGTCATCATCTGCCAGCAGCAGCGCAATGTCCTTGTTGGGGAAAAACTTCATGAGCGAAAGGCCCAGACCCAAAACGGAGCCCAAGGCATCGCCATCGGGAGAAGTATGTCCCGAAATCGCAATGGAGGACGCACCCTCGATGAGCTCGAGGATACGTCGCTGAATATCTGCAGACTCGCACGAGGCGAGGTCGGCGGAATTAGTCATCTAAAGCTGCCTCCTGGGCGGCATCCGCTATCGGATAGCCGTCCTCGTCCTTTTCGATCGCAAGCGTGGCGGGAACGTTTTCCAGCGCACGCGTGATGCGCTCGGCCTCATCGGTCGAGCGATCGATGCGAAAATCGAGCTCGGGCGTGACACGCCAATCGAGCGAGCGGGCCAGCAGGCTACGGATGCGGCCCTTGGCGCTGGCGAGCGCCTCCATGACCTCGTCGTAGCGGCTCGCGTCACACGACACGTACACACGCGCGAACGAACGGTCCACCGCGACCTCGACCGCGGTCAGGGTGACCAGGTCGAGACGCGGATCGGAAACCTCAAAGAGCAGGATATAACCGAGCTTCTCGCGAAGCTGCTCGCCCAAGCGGCGGGTTGCCTGCGTTTGCTTCATAGCGCTACCCCCTACTCGGTACGGGCAACCTGGTCGATGCGGTAGCCCTCAATGGTGTCGCCAGGCTTGATGTCCTGGAAGTTCTCCAGGCCAATGCCGCCCTCGGAACCACTCTTGAGGCTCTTTGCCTCGTCCTTGTAGTGGCGCATCGAGGCGATTTTACCGTTGAAGACCACGATACCGTCGCGCACCAGGCGCACAGAATCGGTCGCGGCGATCTCGCCCTCTTCGACGCGGACACCGGCGGCGATACCGACCTTGGGCACCTTGAAGGTGTCCAGAACGGTCGCGGAACCCGTGGAGACCTCGACCTCGGTGGGCTTGAGCATGCCGATACGGGCTGCGTCGAGGTCCTCGAGGCACTTGTAGATGACGTCGTAGCAACGGATCTCGACACCCTCGCGCTCGGCAGCGGAGCGGGCCTTGCCGTCGGGACGGACGCCAAAGCCGATGATGATGGCGTTGGAGGCGTCGGCCAGGACGACGTCGGTCTCGTTGATGGCGCCAACGGCGGAGTGGATCGTGTTGATGCGCACCTCGGACTGGTCCATCTTGTCGAGGGAGTCCTGAAGGGCCTCGATGGAACCCTGGACGTCGGCCTTGATGATCAGGTTGAGCTCCTTGACCTCGGCGTCGGCGATGGTCTCGAAGAGGTTCTCGAGCGTCACGTGCTTCACGCGGCTCTGCTCCTCGATACGGGCCTTGAGCGAACGCTCATCGGCCAGGGCGCGTGCCTCGCGCTCGTCCTCGAACACGCGGAACTCATCGCCGGCGTTGGGGACGGACTGCAGGCCCAGAATCTCGACGGCGTCGGAGGGACCGGCCTCGGTGACGGCGTTGCCCTTGGGGTCGAGCATGGCGCGGACGCGGCCGTAGGTAAGGCCGGCGACCAGCGTATCGCCCACGTGCAGGGTACCGCGGGTCACGAGCACGGTGGCAACCGAGCCGCGGCCCTTGTCGAGCTTAGCCTCGAGGACGTTGCCCGAAGCGAACGTATCGGGGTTGGCCTTGAGCTCGAGCACGTCGGCCTGGAGCAGGACGGTCTCGAGCAGGTCGTCGATACCGATCTTCTGCTTGGCCGAGATATTGACGAACATGTTCTGTCCGCCCCACTCCTCGGGGATGATGCCGTACTCGGTGAGCTCCTGGCGCACACGGTCGGGGTTGGCACCCGGCTTATCGATCTTGTTGACGGCGACGACGATGGGAACGCCGGCGGCCTTGGCGTGGTTGATCGACTCGATGGTCTGGGGCATGACGCCGTCGTCGGCGGCCACGATCAGAATGACGATGTCGGTCACCTTGGCGCCGCGGGCACGCATGGCCGTAAAGGTGGCGTGACCGGGGGTATCGATGAAGGTGATCTTGCGGTCGTTGATCATGACCTGCGAAGCGCCGATGGCCTGCGTAATGCCGCCCGCCTCGCCGGCAGCGACGCCGGTGTGACGGATGGCGTCGAGTAGGCTCGTCTTGCCGTGGTCGACGTGGCCCATGACGGTGACGACCGGGGCGCGCGGCTTAAGGTCGGCGGGATCGTCGTAGAACGAGAAGGTGTTCTCCTCCTCGGGGGTGATGATCTTGATCTGGCGGCCCAGGTCGTCGGCAACGAGCTCAACGAGGTCGTCGGACATGGACTGCGTCATGGTAAGCGGCGTGCCCAGCAGGAACAGGCGCTTGATGATGTCGTTGGCCGGAACGTCGAGCGCCTCGGCGAGCTCCTGGACGGTAACACCCTGGGAGACCTTGATGGCGTCGAGGTCCTCGGGGTTCACGCCCTGGGCCAGCGCCTCCTCAATCTTGCGCTCTTCCTGAGCCTTTGCGGCCTCGCGCTCGCGCTTCTCCTTGCGCTTTTTGCGGCGACCAGTGGACTCGCGAGAGGCCTCCTCGACGGCGGCACGAGCCTCCTCGAGCACCTTCTCGCGGCTGTACTCCTCCTGTCTCTTGTACGCATCTCCGAGTCCCCGAGACACTCGCTAATCTCGTATGCCGTCTTCTGCTTGAAAA
>USBX01000092.1 GCA_900552995.1 uncultured Collinsella sp. | reverse complement strand
TACGAGATTAGCGAGTGTCTCGTGGGCTCGGAGATGTGTATAAGAGACAGTTGGCTGCCTGGTCGTTGGTATTACCGGTTCCATCGGCAAGACGACGACCAAGGACGTGCTCGCCGCCGTGCTCGCCAAGCGCTATCGTGTCTGGGCCACCAAGGGCAATTTCAATAACCTGATCGGCATGCCGCTCACGGTGCTTTCCGCTCCGGCCGATACCGAGGTCCTGGTGCTCGAGATGGGCATGAACCATTTCCACGAGATTGAGCGCCTGTCCCAGTCCGCCAATCCCAACCTTGCCATCGTGAGCAAGATCGGCACCTCTCATATCGGCATTTTGGGTAGCCGCGAGAACATCGCCCGCGCTAAGGCCGAGATTGTCCAGGGTATGTGCGCCGCCGGCGACTTCTTGCCGCTGCTGGTTTTGGGCGGTGAGGACGACTTTACGCCGTTCATTCGCGATACGTTCGCCCAGCCTGCTGGTATCGATGTGATGCTGGCCGGCGTCTCGGACGATGATGAGATCCGCGCCCACGACGTTCGAGTTGATGACGAGGGCCGTCCGGTCTTTACGCTCGATTTTGGTCAGGGCGAGACGATCGATACCATGCTTGCCATCCCCGGCGTACAGTCCGTTCCTAATGCCGTTAAGGCCGCCGCGGTTGCCTATCGCCTGGGCGTGACGCCCGAGCAGATCGATACTGCCTTTAGGGGCCTCACGATCACCGGTCACCGCCAGGAGATTAAGCGCGCCAAGAGCGGTGCCCGCGTCATCGACGATTCCTATAACGCCAGCGCCGAATCCATGGCTGCTGGCCTCGATCTGCTGTGCTCGCTTTCGTGCACGGGGTCTCGCATGGCGATCCTGGGCGAGATGGGCGAGATGGGCGATGAGGCTCCTCGCATGCATGAGCTCGTGGGCGCCTATGCGGCCGCCAAGAAGCTCGACATGTTGGCGTGCGTGGGTGGTGAGCTGGCCCAGCTTATGGCCGATGCCGCGCGCATGATGGGTATGGACGAGGACCGCATCCAGGTGTTCTCCGATTATCAGCAGGTGCTCGACCGCATGGGCGGCGCGCTTGAAAAACATGATGTTGTACTGGTCAAGGGTTCCCGCTTTGTTGAGCTCGACCGCTTTGTGGAAGGTGTGTGCTAGCCCATGTTCGGCAATCCCTCGTATCCAACGTATCAGGCTTTTTTGGGGCTTGGCATCGCCGCTGCCATTGCGCTGCTGCTCATGCCGTGGTGGATCAAGCTGCTTAAGGTCGAGGGTATCGGCCAGCAGGTTCGTGCCGACGGCCCCAAGCGTCATTTGGTTAAGCAGGGAACGCCCACCATGGGTGGCGTTGTCATCCTCGTCGCGATCTCGCTGACCTGCCTGCTGATGGGCAAGCTCACCACCGAGCTCGTGCTCGTGTTGCTCGCCACGCTGGCGACCGGCGTGCTGGGCCTGATCGACGACCTGACCTCCGTTACGCATGGGCGCTCGCTCGGTCTGACGCCTCATGCCAAGATGATCGGCCTAACCATTATCTGTGTCACCTTTACGGTACTTGCCGTTAACTGGTGCGGCGTCGCCCCCGAGATTCGTTTTCCCGGCGGCCTGACGATTGACCTTGGCGTGCTTTCGACCACCATCTGCGGCCTTTCGTTCCCGTGGCTCTACATTGTCTTTTGCTGGCTGATGATCGCCGGTCTTTCTAATGCCGTGAACCTGACCGATGGCCTTGACGGTCTTGCTGGCGGCACCTCCATGATTGCCATGCTCGCCATGGCTGCCATGGCGTTTTTGCACGGAGACGTGAACCTGTCCATCTTCTGCACCGCGTGTGCCGGTGCCTGCTTGGGCTTTCTGTGGTTCAACTGCTATCCGGCGAGCATCTTTATGGGCGATACCGGCTCGCTTGCCCTGGGCGCCGCGTTTGCCTGCACGTCCATCATGACCAACACCGAGGTCGTCTCCCTTATCATCGGCGGCCTGTTTATCGTTGAGACCCTGTCGGTCATGATTCAGGTTGTCTACTTCCACTTTACGCACAAGCGCGTCTTCCTTATGGCGCCCATCCATCATCATTTCGAAAAGAAGGGCTGGGCCGAGACCAAGGTCGTCATCCGTTTTTGGATTATCGCTGCTGCCTTTGGTGCCGTTGGCCTTGCTCTGTTCTTCCAGTTGGGATAGTGGTCTTTCATGTCTCTTGCTGATGTCTTTAGCCTGCTCGTTTTGGGTCAGGGCAAATCCGGTCTCGATGTCGCCCGCTGGGCGCTGGCACATCCCGAGCGCGTAAGTGCCGTTACCGTGTATGGCGGTGGCACCTCTGAGCCCAATGACGCCACGCGTGCGCTCGAGGCTGCTGGTGCGTCGTTTGTCTATGGGACCGAACAGGTCGAGGGCGCCTATGACGTATGCGTGACGTGCCCGGGCATCTCGGAGTTCTCGGGCTTCTTTAAGGCTGGGCGCGAGCATGCCGCCCAGATTATGGGTGAGCCCGAGTTTGCCTATCGCCTGTCGCCCGATAACTGGATTGCCATCACGGGCACCAACGGCAAGACGACCACCACGTCGCTGACTGATTATCTGCTTAAGGCTGCCGGCGAGGCCAGCGTTGCTGTCGGCAACATCGGCGAGCCGCCGGTCAACGAGATTGACGGCCGAGCCCACAACGAGTGGTTTGTGGCTGAGCTCTCGAGCTATCAGATTGCTACGACAACCGAGCTCCACCCCCGCGTGGCGGTGCTGCTCAACATCACTCCCGACCACTTGGGCTGGCATAAGAGTCATAAGAACTATGCGCTTGCCAAGATCAAACTGTTTGACAATATGGTCGATGACGATCTGGTGGTTGTCGACGTCGAAGACGCCGGCATTCACGAGTTCGATGAGTACATCTACACGCCGGGTCGTCGCATCTGCAAGGTTGCCTTTGACGAGCCTGAGGGCGAGGATGCCGCCTTTGTGCGCGATGGCAAGATGATCGTGCGTCTGAAGGGTGTCGAGACCCCGCTCATCGCTACATCCGAGCTCAAGATCTCGGGCCATCACAATGTTATCAATGCCCTGTGCGCTGCCACGGCTGCCTTGGCAGTCGGTGCCGATGTCGACGGTGTCTGCCGCGGTCTGGCCTCGTTCCAGCCGCTCGAGCACCGCGTGGAGCCGTGTGGCGAGATTGACGGCGTGCGCTACGTCAACGATTCCAAGGCGACCAACACCGATGCGGTCGAGAAGGCACTGACGGCATTTCCCGATGACGACGTGATCTTGCTGCTCGGCGGCCACGATAAGGGCACGCCGCTCACGGACTTCGCGCGCGTCGTTATGGACAACGTGCGCTCGGTCGTCTGCTTTGGCGATGCGCGCGAGCGCTTCACCGCCGCTATGGACGAGGCCGATGTCGATGGCGATGTGGATATCGCCCAGGCGGATGACCTACGCGACGCCGTGGACGTCGCCCGTTCGCTGTCGAGCCGTGGTGACGTGATCTTACTTTCTCCTGCCTGCTCTTCGTTCGATGAGTTCTCGGGCTATGAGGAGCGCGGCCGCGTGTTTAAGGACTACGTGGCCCAGCTTGCCGCTGCAGCGAAATCACAAATGGAATAGGGGTTGCGGTGAGAGAGGAGAGCCCCCGACAAGGTATGAGGAGGCCCGACTCGGACCGTGCTTCCTCACGTCGTATCACACCGCGTTCCAGCCGCGGCGGGCAGTCGTTTAGCGAACGCTATATTGCCGGCGTTCCCGCCCGTATCATGCGCCCCCGTTTGATATTCATGGCCTGCTTGTTTACCTTGGTATGCTTTGGCCTGCTGATGGTGTACTCGGCGTCTTCGGTCGAGGCGCTGCACGAGAATGGCTCGGCGACGTTTTTTCTGGGTCGACAGGCCGCGTTTGCCGTGGTCGGTGTTCTGGCGCTGATTGCCATCGTGCGCGTTTTGCCGGACAGCTGGTTTGGGGAGGATGTGCTCAGGATCTTCCTCATAGGCATGATAGGGCTACTGTTTCTGGTGTTCTTGGTGGGCAGCGGCAGCCGTGGCGCCACGCGCTGGCTTAACATCGCCGGTATTCAGTTCCAGCCTTCCGAGTTTTTAAAGCCATTTGCCATTGCGTATTCGGCCATCATGCTTGATCGCTTCTTTTCGCCCGGTGGCAACATCAACGAATTCCTTCGCAAGATGGGCATCTACCTGGGCATTTCGCTCTTTCTGATCTTTATCCAGCCCGATTTCGGTACTGTCCTGATCATCCTGTTGACCCTCATGTGCATGGCGTTGTTTGCGGGTCTCGACCCCAGATTTATCATCGGTGTGCTAATCTTCGGCATTCTCGTGATCGTGATTGCGCTTGTCGCAGAGCCGTACCGTATGGTGCGCATTCAGGTTGCCTTGAACCCTTGGGCCGACGAGTATGGTGACGGCTATCAGGCCACGCTTGCCATCATGGCCTTTGCCTCGGGCGGTCTGTTCGGCCGTGGCATCGGCAACTCAACCATGAAGTACTCGTATCTTCCCGAGGCGCACAATGACTACATCCTGGCCATCATTGGCGAGGAAGTCGGTTTTGTCGGAACCGTGCTGTTCTTCTTGGTGTTTGCGATGCTGATCTATTCGGCGTTTCGCATTGCCGAGCAGGCGACCGATCGTCGGGGCGCGCTTATGGCGTCTGGCTCCGCGGTCATTCTCGCGGTGCAGTTTTTGATTAACGCGTTGGGCATCCTCAACGTGTTTCCCATGACGGGCAAACCGTTGCCGTTTATTAGCTACGGCGGTTCGTCGATTATTGTGTCGCCTGTCTCTTATACACATCTCCGAGCCCACGAGACACTCGCTAATCTCGT
>USBX01000091.1 GCA_900552995.1 uncultured Collinsella sp. | reverse complement strand
AGCTTCATAAGGTCGAAGCTCATGGCGCGCTGGGCGGCCTCGGGCACTCGGGCGTGCAAAAAGTCGGCATCGGGCTGCTGGCCGCGCTCGCCGATGGCGTGCACGAGCGGCACGACCGTCGTCTTGACCTCATCGCAAAACGCATCGAAGCTCTTGGCGGAAAGGCCGCGCTCGTACTGGTCGAGCCAAACGTCGTATGGGTCGCGCTTGGGGTCCATGAGCTCGGCCTGATGCTTAAGCTGGGCGACGATTCTATCCACATAGGGCTCAAAGCTCGCCCAGTCGTTGGCTGCCTTGGCCTTGTGCCACACGGCGTCGGCCTCGCAGGTGAGCCTGGTCCAGGCCTCGGCCTCCTCGGTGGGGATAACGCTCGCCTCGCGCTGGTCGCGGCCGAGCACGCGGATCTCGTCGAGCAGCTGCGGGTCGTCTACATGTCCGCCCGCGACGGTCTCGCGCGCCAGCGAACGCACGAGCTCGATAGACTTTTCGCTGGTCAGGAGCTTATGATGCTCGCCGGCGAGGGTACCCATGGCGTCGGCGCGCGCTGCGGCGCCGTTGGCGGGGGCAATCGTCGCGCCATCGAACTCGGCAATCTTGAGCAGGTACTCGCGGGTCCACAGCTTGCCCTCGAGCTTGCGGAACTTCTTGACGGCCTTATCGACCTTCATGCCCTTGGGTGCCTTGCCCTCCGCGGCCTTGGCCTTCTTATCGAGTTTCTTTCCCATACCATATCCTTAATCTCGCAGACCGGACGCCACGGGTGGGCGTGCGGTCAGTTTGCACAGCTACCTACTTTGTACCCAGCGCGAACAAAACGGAACGCGGCGATGCGCACGCAGAATGTGTTATCCTATAGCCCAATGCGTTGACGGAGAGGGTTTTGCCCGCCGCGTCGCCGGCAAGAGAGGGAAGGTCATGGGCTGCAAGCCTTCCTGCGGTGACAAGGGCCAAGCGTTCACTCCCGAGCAGCAACCTCAACGGGCGCGCGGCTACGCGGCGGCAAAGCCCCAGTAGGGAAGCCGTGAGCCTCGCGAAAAGGGGCAAAGAGTGGGCGCGGCGGGCCAGACATCCGCCGGGTCAAACAAGGTGGTACCGCGGAATTCAACCGTCCTTGGGCAATGTACATGCCCGAGGACGGTTTTTTGTTACCGAACCGGGCCGCGCATCCGTAAGCGTCGGGTAGCGCCAGCTGCCTCGGCAAGCGGATGCGCGAGAGACGAAAGGGAAGACATGAGTCTGATTGATGATCTGGTCAAACTCGAGGAAGAGGCCAAGGAGCTCGTCGCAGGCGCCGACGACGCCGAGAAGCTTGAGGCCGCGCGCGTCGCGCTGCTCGGCCGCAAGGGCCGCATCACCGGCCTGATGCGCATGATGGGCAAGCTCGCCCCCGAGGATCGTCCCGTGATGGGCAAGCGCGCCAACGAGATGCGCCAGCTGATCGAGGGCATGCTCGACGAGCGCACCACCGAGATGAAGGCCGCCGCCCTCAAGCGCGCACTGGAGCACGAAGCCGTCGACATCACGCTGCCGGGCGTCCGTCCGCAGATCGGCCATCAGCACCTGATCAAGCAGATTATCGAGGAGGCCGAGGACATCTTTAGCGGCATCGGCTACACCGTCGAGTCCGGCCCCATGGTCGACACCTCTTACTACAACTTCACCGCGCTCAACGCTCCCATGGATCACCCGAGCCGCTCGGCCCGCGATACCTTCTACGTGGTCGACAACAACCCCGGCAGTGTCGCGCACCCCGAGGCTCACGCCCACGGCGAGTCCGACGTGCTGCTGCGCACCCAGACTTCGGGCGTGCAGATCCACACTATGGAGTCGCAGAAGCCGCCCATCTACATGATCTGCCCGGGCACCGTCTACCGTCCCGACACGGCCGATGCCTGCCACCTGCCGCAGTTCAACCAGATCGAGGGCCTGGTCGTCGACGAGGGCATCACCTTTGGCGACCTGAAGGGCACGCTCGACTACTTTGTTAAGTGCATGTTTGGCGAGGATCGCAAGACGCGTTACCGCCCGCACTTCTTCCCCTTCACCGAGCCCAGCTGCGAGGTGGACGTGAGCTGCCACGTGTGCGGCGGCAAGGGCTGCAACTTCTGCAAGCACAGCGGCTGGATCGAGATCTTGGGCTGCGGCATGGTCGACCCCAACGTCCTGATCAACTGCGGCATCGATCCCGAGAAGTACACCGGCTTCGCCTTTGGCATTGGCGCCGAGCGCGTCGCGGCCCTGCGCTACGACCTGCCCGACCTGCGAACGCTCATGACAGGCGATATGCGTTTCCTGAATCAGTTCTAGGCTGCGGCTTGCCCAAGCACGGCACCTCGGCGCTCATTCGTCGCTTGCGTACCAAAGTACGCGGCGCTCCTCTTTCGGGCCGATCTGCCGCACTTGGACAACCCTCGCTTTGTAAGGAATGTTCACAAAGTTGAAGTTTCCACCTGCATCTCTTCGCAGGCTTTCAGTATGAAAGGAGAGCTAGATGCGTGTTTCTTACGACTGGCTCAAGACCATGATCGATATTCCGGAGGATCCCAAGACCCTTTCGGACGAATATATCCGTACCGGCACCGAGGTCGAGGCGATCGACACCGTGGGCGAGTCCTTCGACCACGTGGTGACTGCCAAGGTGCTCACCAAGACCCCGCACCCCGATAGCGACCACATGTATGTGTGCTCGGTCGACGTGGGTGACAAGAACCTCGACGCTGGCGGCAATCCCGCTCCGCTGCAGATCGTCTGCGGCGCGCAGAACTTCGAGGCCGGCGACCACATCGTCACGGCCATGATCGGCGCAGTCCTGCCCGGCGACGTCAAGATCAAGAAGAGCAAGCTTCGCGGCGTCGTGTCCATGGGCATGAACTGCTCTGCGCGCGAACTCGGCCTGGGCGGCGACCACTCCGGCATCATGATCCTGCCCGAGGATACGCCCTGCGGCATGCCGTTTGCCGAGTACGTGGGCTCGAGTGATACTGTGCTCGACTGCGAGATCACGCCCAACCGTCCCGATTGCCTGTCCATGATCGGCATGGCCCGCGAGACCGGCGCCATCTTCGACCGTGATTTCCACGTTGAGCTGCCCGCCATCAAGATCGAGACCGGCCGCGCGACCGACGACGAGCTTTCGGTCGAGATTGCCGACGAGGGCCTGTGCGACCGCTATGTCGCCCGCATCGTGCGCAACGTGAAGGTCGGCCCGTCGCCCGACTGGATGGTCAAGCGCCTCAATGCCCTGGGCGTGCGCCCGCACAACAACATCGTCGACATCACCAACTATGTGATGATGCTCACCGGTCAGCCGCTGCACGCCTTTGACCTGGACACCTTTGCCGAGCGCGATGGCCACCGCCGCGTGGTGGTTCGCGCCGCCCAGCAGGACGAGAAGTTCACGACCCTCGACGGCGAGGAGCGCGTGCTCGACGCCGGCATGGGCCTTATCACCGACGGCGAGCGCCCCGTGGCGTTGGCCGGCGTTATGGGCGGCATGGATTCCGAGATCGAGGACGACACCGTCGACGTGATGGTCGAGAGCGCCTGCTTCAACGCCGGTCGCACCTCGCACACCAGCCGCGACCTGTCGCTGATCTCCGACGCCTCCATTCGCTTTGAGCGCCAGGTTGACGAGACCGGCTGCGTGGATGTCGCCAACGTTACCTGCGCGCTCATCGAGGAGATCGCCGGCGGCGAGGTTGCTCCCGGCTATGTCGATGTTTTCCCCGCGCCCAAGACCATCGACAGCATCAAGCTGCGCCTGGCCCGCGTGCATGCCATCTGCGGTGCCGACATCGAGCCCGACTTTATCGAGCGTTCGCTTACCCGTCTGGGCTGCACCGTCGAGCGCGACGGCGAGGACTTTATGGTTCCCCCGCCGAGCTTCCGCCCAGCCCTGCCGCGCGAGATTGACCTGATCGAGGAGGTCCTGCGCCTATGGGGCATGGGCCGCGTGACGGCGACAATCCCGGCTGCCAAGAACCACATCGGCGGCCTGACCCGCGAGCAAAAGCTCACCCGCAAGGTCGGCGAGATCCTGCGCGCCTGCGGTCTTAACGAGACCACGACCTTTGGCTTTGCCGCCCCGGGCGACCTGGAGAAGATCGGCATGTCCACCGAGGGCCGCGGCTGCCCCGTGGTGCTCATGAACCCGCTGGTGGCCGAGCAGACCGAGATGCGCCGCTCGCTGCTGCCGGGCCTGCTGCAGTCTGTGGCCTATAACGAGGCCCACGGCACGCCCAACGTGCACCTGTACGAGGTCGGCAGCCTGTTCCATGGTCGCGAGAATGCCAGCCTGCCCAAGGAGACCAAGTCCGTCGCGGGTGTGCTCTCGGGCCAGTGGAGCGAGCAGTCCTGGAACATGAAGTACCGCAAGCTGCGCTTCTTCTTTGGCAAGGGCATCGTCGAGGAGCTGCTTGCCCAGCTGCGCATCGAGAAGGTTCGCTTCCGTCCCGTCGAGGGAGAGGGCTATGCTTTCTTGCAGCCGGGTCGTGCGGCCGAGGTTCTGTCCGGCGGAACCGTGCTGGGCTGGGTCGGCGAGATTCACCCCGAGGCGCGCGAGGCGATGGGCATCGATGAGGTCGTCGTTGCCTTTGAGCTCGACCTGGACAAGCTGATCAAGGGCGCCCGCAACCAGGAGAACTACCGCGAGTTCTCGCAGTACCCGGCTGTTGAGCATGACCTTGCCATTGTGGTCGACAACTCCGTGACCTGTGAGGATCTTGAGCGCCGCATTACGAGCGCCGGCGGTAAGTTGCTCGAGGGCGTGCGCCTGTTCGACGTCTACCGCGATCCCATCCGCATCGGCAAGGGCAAGAAGTCCATGGCCTTCGCGCTGTCTCTTATACACATCTCCGAGCCCACGAGACACTCGCTAATCT
>USBX01000090.1 GCA_900552995.1 uncultured Collinsella sp. | reverse complement strand
CCTTATCGTCGGCAGCGTCAGATGTGTATAAGAGACAGCCGTAGAAGCCCTCGAGCTCCTCCTTGAGCAGGCGGCACTCCTCGTACCAGCCTTCACGCTCGTAGGCACGATCACGACCCTGCGGAAGATGCAGAATGTGCGTGCGCTTGAGCTCGTTGAGCAGTTCGTACATCTTCTTCTTGCCGTCGCAGGTGGTCTCGCCGATGATCATGTCGCTAAAGTACGTAAACGGGCACTTTTGCGAATAGGCAAAACCATACGTAGACTTGATGAGCGGGCACAGGTTTGCCGGCAGCACCTTCTCGGCCTCGGGAATCACCTCATCGGACGTACCGCACAGAGCCACGCTCGCAGCCCCCGCGGCATCGATAATCTCGAGCGGCGTATAGCTGCACAAAAAGCCGACCAGGCGATTACCCGCCTGCTTATAATCCTTGACGCGAATAAACGCCGCTTTGCGTTGCTCGTTGAACTCCTCAAACGTGGACGGCAACGGCTGCTCAATATTTTCCGACATATAACTCCTTAACAAACCTTTTAACCAACCAAGGAAACGGCTTTCCCAGGTGCCCGAGGTTGCCGTGAAAGAGAAGCACCGCGTACTTTGGTACGCAAGCGACGGTTTGAACAGCAAGATCGGGTGCCTGGGGAAGCCGCCGGGACGGATACCCTAAATGGTTTCCAAGAAAGCCTCAATCCTGGTTTGCAGTTGGCCTGCATCCTCGCCGGCGTAGTCGGTCGTGATGTGCATAAATGGAATGCCTGCCTCCTCGGCGGCCTTCTCCACGGCAAACGACTCCATCTCGTAGAGCGTGCAGAACTGCAGGGCCACATCGACGATGCCGTCGGCATGCAGGTCCTTCGCCATCTGGACAATGTCCTTCATACGCTGGTCGTTGGGCGTAAAGACGGCGCAGTTGATCTTAAAGTAGCGCTCGGCGATGGCATCGAGCATCTCGTCAACCGTCTCACCGGACTCGTCGACCAGGTCCTTGTAATAGCGCGAACCCGTGCAGGACTCCTCGCCTACCACAACGCCGCCGGCCTTCTCGATGAGGTTGAACAGCTTCCAGTTGGGCACGGCCATGGGCGTGCCGGTGTACAGGATGCGCTTGGTCCCCTTGGGCGCCACGCCCTCGCCGGCCTCGACACGCTGCTCGCACTCAGCCGCCATATCGTTGATGGCTCCGGTCAGACGCGGCGTGTCGTCCATAAAGGCGGCCTGAACGGTCAGCAGGCTGTCGAGACCGCTAATGGGCGCTGGGTCGGCAGCGCGCGTGGCGGCGAGGCGCTGCAGGGCGCGACGCTTCTCATTGACGGCGCGGATGGCGGCCTTCAGACGCTCAGGCGTAATCGTGACGCCGCACTCGTCCTCGATCTTGGCGGCGAGCTTCTTGACCTCGGCCTTCCAGGTCACGAGCGTCGACTCGTCGTGCACGTTGGGAATATCCATGACGTACATGTTCTTTTGCGTGGCAAAAAACTCGTAGGCCTTCTTCTTGCCATCGCAGGTGTTCTCGCCTACCACCAAGTCACTCGACTCAATGTAGGGGCAGACCTCGCCCAGCTTAAAGCCGGCAAAGCTCTTGATAAGCGGACAGGTGTTGCGCGGCAGGTGCTCCTAGACCTTATCGGTTGCCCAATCGGCACCCGAGCACAGGCCCACGGGAATACCGTCACAGGCAAGCACGATCTCCTCGGGCACATACACGCAGAACGAGCCCACGATCTTGGTGGCCTCGCCGGCCTCCTTCTTGTCGAGCATCTCCTTAATACGGCCGCTGTGGATGTTGGTGGCGACAAAATCCAGGTAGGACGTGGACTTGGGGCGATTGTTCTGCGTCAGGAACATATCGCCGTACATCTGGCCCACGGCACCCAGCAGCATATCGTGGTCGGCAAGATTCATGCCGAGGCTCTCCCACATCGGATGGAAATCAAATTCTTCAGTCATGACGGTTCCCCTCTCGAACCAAAAACGGATAACGGCGGTATCGATGCACGGTGGGTGGCGAAAACCCAGCCGCGCCTAAACCCGGAATTTTGGGGAACCAGCTTTGCGGTCGATTATTTAGTTGTGCGTCGTCTCTCCCGGAGCCGTGAACATACCTGCTCATATGCGGCTCCGAGCCATGTATAGGGCACGCGTGGCAACGCGGCGAATGTATGTCGTTTGCGGCATGTGCGCACCCTCCCTTACAAGTTAAGGTCAACTATATCAACGGTCATCGACCATGCGAACACCGTTGACATTCGTACGACAGTGTCGTGTGGCGTCGTTTAATAAATAATTATCTTGATTGATAAGAGTTTGTCATTCCCCATTCGGCGAACGGCAAAAACAAAGCCGCCGAGGCTCATATCCCCGACGGCATTACCCGGCGCTATCGACAAACCAGGTGGATCCTACTCGCATCGAAGTGCATGCGCAGCGTCTCGCCTGCTTGCGGCAGCCCGTCGGCAGGCATGCGCACTTTGTTGACCTTCCACTGCAGGCGCGTCGGCGCGTCGGCGCGCGGCACGTCCAGCAGCACCAGGCGCTCAAAACGTGAATCGCTCACGCGGGCCACATGCAGGTCGTAGCTGTTGCGACCCCGCTCAGCACGGTTGTCCACATGGAAGTAGCTCGCACGAATACCCAGGTACGCCACGTTATCGGGAACCTCACGGCCCACGTTGAAGGTCATGCCCCAGTCGAGGGCCTCAACTTCTTCGTCGCCGATCTTGCGCGCGCGGCTCGTATTCTTGCAGCCCGTCAAGCGCAGCGCGGCCAACGTCTGCGGATGACGGACCACGTCCTCGACGGAGCCGATCTCCTCAACATGCCCGTCGTGCATCACGCAGATGCGCTGGCACAGGCGGCACGCTTCGTCGATGTCGTGGCTCACGTAGAGCACGGTTCGGTTGCATACATCGAACAGATCGAGCATGTTTTGCTCAAGCGCGCTCTTGAGATACGCGTCGAGCGCGCTCATGGGCTCATCGAACATAAAGATGCCCGGATGCGCCGCCACCATGCGCGCAAGCGCCACGCGTTGCTGCTGACCGCCCGAGAGGCGCACGGGGTAGCGGTCGACAAAATCGGCCAGACCGAAAATACCCAGATAACGCTCGGCGAGCTTTTTGCGCGCGGCGGCGTCACCCGCATCCTTAACACCGGCGCATACGTTATCGGCCACCGTCATGTTGGGAAACAGCTGATAGTTTTGGAACAGCAGGGCGCATTTGCGCTCCTGGGGCGACAGGTTGATGCCCGCCGCCGAGTCAAAAAAGGTCACGCCGTTGACGACGATCTTGCCCTCGTCGGGCGTCTCCACACCGGCAATGCAGCGCAAGGTGCAGCTCTTGCCGCAACCCGAGGCGCCCAGCAGCGCCACACGCTCCTCGCCGGCATCGAGCTGAATGTCGAGGGTAAAGCCCGGATAGCGCTTTTTGATATCCAGAACGATCGACATGGCTTATCGACCTCCCTTTGCGACCGCGCCATCGCGCATAAGCTCGGCCAGCGCCTCGCGATCGATACGCAAGGCATCACCGCCCACCGGATCGAGCGAATCGCCCTGTCCGGCGAGCTCTTTGGCCTGCTTGCGCTCCGCACGGGAGAGACCGCGCTCGCGATACTTTTGAGAATGCGCCGTGTACATGTTGATGAATAGGATGACCAGGAAGCTGAACGCTATTACGACCACGACCCAAAAGAGAGCCACCGACGTATTGCCGCCCATCCACTCAAAGTAAATCGCAATGGGAATGGTCTGGGTAATGCCGGCGTAGTTGCCCGCAAAGAACAGCGTGCAGCCAAACTCGCCCATCGCGCGAGCGAAGGCGAGCACCGTGCCCGCCGCGATTGAGGGCCAGCCGAGCGGCATCATGAGCTTGGCAAAGATGCGACGTTCGGACCACCCCAAGGTTCGCGCGGCGTCGAGCATCTGCGTGTCGAGGCTCTCGAAGGCTCCGAGCGCCGTGCGGTAGACCAGCGGAAACGACACAACGACAGCCGAAATGACCGCCGCGGGCCAGGTAAAGACGATCGAGATGCCGTGCGCGATGAGCCATTGGCCCACCCCGGTCGAGCGGCCAAACAGCATGAGGAGCAGAAAGCCGCAGACCGTGGGCGGCAGCACCATAGGAATCGTAAAGACCGAATCGAGCAGGCCCTTGATGCGACTCGAGGTACCCATAGTCTTCCACGCGGCAAACAGGCCCAGTGCAAAGGCAATCACCAGGGCAAGGCCGCTCGTTTTGATAGACACCCAAAACGGGCGGTAGTCGATGCCGCCTAAAAAGGAGGCCAGAGAGGTCAAGGGCCCCTGCTCATCCCGCAACACGACAGACGATGCTTCTACCATGTGAGCGCTATCAAGCCAACGCGCGCCGCCCTTGGCATCACCCGAGGCTGATGCAATCACCACATAACGGTCCCCATCCGCACCGCGCTCGTCAAAGCCATAGGTATAACCGCCGGCATCAAACGTTGTTTCCGCCGTAACATACCAAGGAAGATCAACGTCCCCTAGCTGCGCACCTCCCATGGAGTTTGCGCTGTCGAGCTCGCAGACGAGGGCCTTGAGACCCGATACGCACTCGTTGTCCTGCGGATCCAATCCAAACTTCTCGACCGCCTTGGGCGATATCCACACCACAACGCGATCGGCAGCAGGCGCCACTACAAGGTCCACGTCCTCGTCAACGGGAAACCGGTAGCCCTCAGGCTGGCCCTCCATGGCACGAGCGGTCCCCTTGGCCAACCGCTCAAAACCCTCGATCCCATAGGAAAGCCCATGAGCGGTCGCAGCAGCCTGGGCCCCGTCCTCAGCGTCCCCAGCAAACGCAAATCCCGGCACCCAGCAAAGCGCGAAGGTCAAAGCACAGGCGACAAGCATGC
>USBX01000089.1 GCA_900552995.1 uncultured Collinsella sp. | reverse complement strand
CTCCTATCTGGTGCAGTCGCCGCTCTTTTGCGTATGCGACGGCATGGGAGGACACGCCGCCGGCGAGGTGGCATCCTCCATCGCCGTCGAGACCATCGCCAAGACGGCGCCGCAGTCCGCCGACGCCGCGCGCCTGGCCGCAGCTGTTGAGGCCGCCAACGCCGCCGTGATCGAGGCCGCCCTCAACGGCCTGGGCAAACCCGGCATGGGATGCACGGCCACCTGCGCCTACATCGAAAACGACACGCTCGCCATCGCCCACGTGGGCGACTCGCGCGCCTACCTGCTCCACGAGGGTACGCTCATCCGCGTGACCCGCGACCACTCCTACGTGGAGGAGCTCGTGGATGCCGGCGAGATTACGGCCGACGAGGCCCGCGTCCACCCCAACCGCTCGGTCATCACCCGCGCGCTGGGCTCGGATCCCGCCATGTATGCCGACCACTTTACCCTGCACATCGAGGAAGGCGACCGCCTGATTCTGTGCTCCGACGGTCTTTCGAGCATGATTCCCGATAGCGATATCGAGAACATCGCTACGCAGTCCTCGAGCGCACAGATCTGTGTCGACAACTTGGTGGACGCGGCGCTCGCCGCCGGCGGCCACGACAATGTGACCGTGGTGGTCGTCGACCTGGTCGACGACGGCGTCATGCGCGAGGCAAAACGCGTCCGACGCCGCAATGTCACCATCGCCACCGTCTTGGCCCTTGTCTTTGTGCTGGTAGCAGGCATCTGGGCATACACGGGCATCACCGGCTCCTATTACTTGGGAACCTCCCACGGCAATGTCGCCGTCTGGCGCGGCCTGCCCGGCAAGACGCTCGGGGTCGAGCTCCACTGGCTCGAGAGCGAAACCAGCATCAAGCTGTCCGACCTGCCCGAAGACACGCAAAACCGCCTGAAGGCAGGCATTCCGCAAACGAGTGTCGACGATGCGCAGGACACCATTTCCAAGTACCGCCATCAGATTGACGAAGAGCAGACCCGTCAGGTGATTGACGCGCAAACGATTCGCGACAACACCAATCAGGAATCCACCTCCGAGTCAGATTCCGAGAAAACCGCCGAACAGTCAGCCGAGGCCGAAGCCTCCGATAAGAATTAGAAAGGGAGTGCCGCTTATGAGTCGCCGCAACACCGAACTGCTCTTGCTCATCGCCTCGGCGTTCCCCGTCATCCTGCTCTATGCGATGTACGTGCTCACCGCGGGTGCCACGATTTCCTTTGAGACGCTCGCCGTGCCGATCGGCCTGTTCGCCGCCTTCGCCGCGGCGCATATCGCCGTGCGCATCCTGGCGCCCGGCGCCGACCCCGCCATCCTGCCCATCGTCTTTGTGCTCTCGGGCATCGGCATCACATTCGTGACGCGCCTGGCCCCCGACCTCGCCATCTCGCAGCTCATCATCTTGTTTGTCTCGGTGGCGCTCATGGTGGGAACGCTCGCACTGGTCAAGAACCTTGACGTGGTCATGCGCTACAAGTACACCTTTGGCATTATCGGCATCATCCTGCTGATGCTGCCGATCTTTATCGGCACCACGATCTCGGGCTCCAAGCTGTGGATTCGCATCGCGGGCTTCACCATCCAGCCCGGCGAGTTCGCCAAGGTCTTCATCGTCTTGTTCCTGGCAGGCTATCTGGCCGAGAACCGCGAGCTGCTCTCCATCTCCAACCGCAAGATCTTGGGCCTCAAGATTCCGCGCTTCCGCCTGCTGCTGCCGCTGTTTGCCGTGTGGGGCGTGTGCCTGCTCATCGTCGTCTTCGAACGCGACCTGGGCTCGGCCGTCCTGTTCTACACCATCTTTTTGCTGATGCTCTATGTTGCCACGGGACGCTTTTCGTACGTCATCATCGGCCTTGCGCTGCTGGCCGTTGGAGCCGTGGGCGCCTACAAGTTCCTGTCTCACGTGCAGGTGCGCTTTCAGGTCTGGGTCGATCCGTTTAAGGATGCCCAGGGCCAGGGCTACCAGATCGTACAGTCACTTTACTCACTGGCTGACGGCGGCCTGGTTGGCGTCGGCATCGGCAACGGCATGGCAAACAACATCCCCGTCGTCGAGTCCGACTTCATCTTCTCGGCCATCGGCGAGGAAATGGGCCTTTTGGGCGGCGGCGCCGTGCTCATCCTGTTTATGCTTTTTGCCGTGCGTGGCCTCACCACGGCAGCCCGCGCCAAGTCCGACCTTGCCGCCTTTAGCGCGACCGGCCTTACGGCGGCCATCAGCTTCCAGGCATTCTTAATCGTTGGCGGCGTAACCCGCCTGATCCCGCTGACCGGCGTCACCCTGCCCTTTATGAGCCAGGGCGGCTCCTCGCTGCTGGCGAGCTTTATCATCGTCGCGCTGCTGCTGCGCGCCGGCGACGAGGCAACCGGACGCGAAGCCGAGCTCACCGGCACCGGCACCATGGCCGCCATCACCGATGACCAGGTCGCATCCGCCGCTGCCCCGACCGGTACGCGTTTTGCCAACGCACCTTCCTACAGCCACGGCAACCACTCCGCTGGTTCTCGCATGCGTCGTCGCCTGCTCGACACGCCTGAGTCCGGCGTGCTCGGCCGCGTGGCGCTTGCCAACCGTCTGACTCGTGCCGTGTTTGCCTTCACGGCGCTGTTCGCCATCCTTATCGGCAACCTCACCTATGTCCAGGTCATCAAGGCCAAGGACTATCAGGACATGCCGACCAACAACCACACCATCGCCCGCTCCAAGTACATCCAGCGTGGCTCCATCATCACGTCCGACGGCGTGACGCTAGCCGAGTCGCTGCAGCAGGAGGACGGCACCTACGCCCGCTCCTACCCCAACGGCAACATGGCCGCGCACGTGGTGGGCTACGTGAGCCAGCAATACGGCACCGCCGGCATCGAGAGCGTCATGAACGATACGCTCACCGGCTCCAAGGATTACTCCAGCTGGAACAACGCCATTGCATCGCTCGCGGGGCAGACCCAGCCGGGCAATACCGCCAAGCTCACCATCGACTCGCGCATCCAGACGGCCGCCGAGCAGGCGCTCAAGGGCTTTAAGGGCGCTGTAGTGGTCATCGACCCGCGTACCGGCGCGGTGCTCGCATGTGCCAGCTCGCCCACCTACGACAACACCAACATCGATGCCCTGCTGCAGACGGGCGGCGGCGAGGACGGCTCCATGTACGACCGTGCCATGGACGCGCTGTACACCCCGGGCTCGACCTTTAAGGTCGTCACACTCTCCGCGGCGCTCGAAACCGGCACCGCCAGCCTTACCAGCACGTACCAGGCGCCCGGCTCCATGGATATTGGCAACGCGCCGGTCACCAACTATGCCAACGAGAGCTACGGCACCATCAGCCTGCAGCAGGCCTTCGCCGTATCGTCCAACGTCGTCTTTGGCCAGGTGGCCAACGAGATTGGCGCAGGCTCGCTCGTCCAGTTTGCCAACGCCTTTGGCTACGGCCAAAAGCTCGGTCAGGATCTGACCACCGCAGCTTCCATCATGGCCGACCCGTCGCTTATGACCGAGTGGGAGACCGCTTGGGCAGGCGCCGGCCAGCCCGTCGGCATGGACCACACGCCTGGCCCGCAGACCACCGTTATGCAGAATTGCGTGATCGCTGCCGCTATCGCCAACAGCGGCGTGGTCATGGACCCGTTCTTTGTGTCCCAGATACTCGCCCCGGACGGAACCGTGGTTAAGACCACGCAGTCCCGCTCGCTGGGCCAGGCTGTCAGCTCTGCCACGGCCGAACAGGTTAAGCAGGCCATGCTCGCCGTCGTCCAGTCCGGTACCGGCACCGATGCCCAGATTCCGGGCGTCAAGGTTGCCGGCAAGACCGGTTCGGCCGAGACCGGCGGCACCAACGTCAACTCTATGTTTGTTGGCTTTGCACCTTACGATTCACCCACGGTTGCCATCTCGGTGGCCTTGGAGGATTACGACAAACACGACGTCAAGGCGGCCAAGATTGCCGGCATCGTCCTGACCGCGGCGCTCGCCGCACAGGGAGCGTGATGCCCATGATCAAAGCGGATACTTATGGCGCGCCGCGGCCGATGAGCTAGCGGCAACGCTCCACACGGCCCCAGCGGCCACACATTTGGTACTACACACATCGTTGAGCGAATAGTTATGTTAGGAGCAGGAATGGAACAGAGGGTCCTCGGGGGAAGATACCTCCTCAAGGATAAGGTGGGAACGGGCGGTATGGCGACCGTCTTCCGTGCACAGGATCAGGTCCTCGACCGCACGGTTGCCGTCAAGATCATGCTGCCGCAGTATGCCGGCGATGCCACCTTCGCCGCCCGCTTTAAGCAGGAGGCCCAGGCAGCTGCCGGCCTGTCCTCCCCCTATATCGTGGGCGTCTACGACTGGGGCAAGGACGGCGACACCTATTACATCGTCATGGAGTACCTGCGCGGTACCGACCTTAAGAGCGGCATCAAGAGCCACGGCGCCCTCGATCCCAAGAAGGTCGCGCAGATCGGCTCGCAGATCAGCTCCGCGCTTTCGGTCGCACACAAGCACGAGATCATCCACCGCGACATTAAGCCGCAAAACATCATGGTGCTGCCTGACGGCAACATCAAGGTAATGGATTTTGGCATCGCACGCGCCAAGAACAGTCATCTCACGCAGGATAACAACGTGCTGGGCACCGCCCACTACGTAAGCCCCGAGCAGACCCGCGGCCAGGACCTCGGCCCCACCTCGGATATCTACTCGCTGGGTGTCGTCATGTACGAGTGCGCCACCGGCCGCGTACCCTTTGACGGCGACGACGCCATCTCGGTCGCGCTCAAGCAGGTCAACGAGCTCCCCATCCCGCCGAGCCAGATCAACTCCGGTGTCGACGCCGACCTTGAGCGCATCATCCTCAAGTGCATGGAGAAGGACCTGTCTCTTATACACATCTGACGCTGCCGACGATAAGGCTCGTGT
>USBX01000088.1 GCA_900552995.1 uncultured Collinsella sp. | reverse complement strand
GTCCTGCGCCGCCACGTTCCACCACGGGTCGTAGTGGATGACCACGTCGGCAGCCGTCAGGTTAAGGCCCACGCCGCCCGCCTTAAGCGAAATCAAAAAGACCGGAACCTCGCCCGCTTGGAACTGCGCGACCATCTTGGCGCGGCTCTCCTTAGACGAAGCGCCCGTGAGCTTAAGGAAGACGATGTCCTCCTTGGCCAAGCGCTTACCGATGATATCGAGCATACCCGTAAACTGGCTGAACAACAGGATGCGATGCCCGCCGTCGAGTGCGCCGTGCACGAGCTCCATACACGTATCGAGCTTGGCGCTCCCCGCCTTGTAATCCTCGTAGTGTAGACGCGGGTCGCAGCAGATCTGGCGCAGCTTGGTGAGCTCGGCGAGCACCTTGAGCTTGTCTTTCTTAAACTCCCCAGCCTCGCGGTGCTGCACCTGCTGGGCGATGCGGTCCTGGTTTGCCAGGTAAAGCTTGCGCTGCTCGCCGGTGAGCTGCGCCATGACCGTATCCTCGATCTTCTCGGGCAGGTCGGCCACCACGTCTTCCTTGACACGGCGCAGCACAAACGGCGACACGAGCGCCTGCAGGCGAGCGGCGCTATCGCCCTCGGCATGCTCGACGGGGCTCTCAAAGCGCTTGGCAAACGACTCGCGTGTCCCCAAAAGGCCCGGTATCAAAAAGTCGAAGATGCTCCAGAGCTCGGACAGGCGGTTTTCGATGGGCGTGCCCGTCAGGGCAAAGCGCACGCCGGCCGGCAGGCGCTTGGTGGCACGTGCCACCTGGGTGAGTGGGTTTTTAATGTACTGGGCCTCGTCGAGCACCACGAAGGCGTCGCTCAGCGTGCGGCCGCGCATGTAGGCAAGCGGGGCGATCTCGATCACGCCGCGCTCCATGAGCTCATCGGTGCGCTCGCGATCCATCATGCAAAATAGGGCGTCGTAGAGCGGGCGCATGTACGGATCGATCTTTTCCTCGAGGGTGCCGGGCAAAAAGCCCAGGTTCTCCCCCGCCTCGACAACCGGACGCGTCAAGATCAGACGGCCCACCTCGTGACGCTTGAGTGCGGCAACAGCGAGCGCCATGGCCAGATAGGTCTTACCGGTACCGGCAGGACCCAAGCCAAACGTGATGGTATTTGAGCGGATGGCATCCACATAGCGCTTTTGACCGAGCGTCTTGGGGCGAATGACGCGACCGCGATACGAAAGCAGCACGTCATCGCGAAGCGACGTAGCCTCGTGCTCACCGTCGCGCAAGACGGCCAGGCAGCGAGAGACATCGTCGGCAGAAAGCGTGCGCCCGGAAGCAGCCTCACGAAAGGCATGTTCGAAAAAACACGCGACCAGTTCGACCTCGTCCGGGTCACCGCTCACGGCGATGCTGTCGCCACGGGCGACCACGTGGGCGCGAACTGAGCTCTCCAGCGCACGAAGGACGCCGTCGCCGGCACCCAAAACGCGCGAGGGGTCAATACCCTCGGGAACGGTAAGTCTAATCTTCGAGGCTTCCATGAACCTCCCTGCGTGCATGGACCAAGCCGGAATCATCGACTCCGATGATAGCAACATCGAGCAGGCACGGGACTGTAAGTCCACAGGTATCGTCAAGACGGGCATGATGGAACGAGCCGAGCGTCAGGTTGTCACCATACTCGAGCACGGCACGATCGACCGTGCCCACGCGACGACGAGCGTCGGCAATAGCGAGCTCCTGTGCGGCGGCCCGCATACGGCGGCTGCGCTCGGCCATAACCTCGGGTGGCACCTGGTCGGGCATGTCGGCAGCAAGGGTACCGGGACGCTTGCTGTAGCGGAACACGTGCATACGCGAGAAACCCACACGGCGGCACAGCGCCAGCGACTCCTCGAACTCCTCGTCCGTCTCACCAGGAAAACCGACGATGACATCGCACGAAAGGGACGCCTGGGGCAAGTTGGCGCGAATCATACGCACCGTGTCCTCAAAGGCCTCCGCACTATAGGGACGACCCATGCGATGCAGGGTCGCCGCACAGCCGGACTGCACGGGCAGGTGCAAAAACGGGGCGATACGCTGCGGATAGCGCGCCATAACCTTAAGCAGGCGCTCGGAGATATCCATGGGCTCGACCGAGGAAATGCGCACATGCGGAATAGACGTGCGCTCCATGATGGCCTCGAGCAGCTCATCGATTTCGACGTGCTCGTCGGTCGCGCTCTTGCCATCGTAGGCACCCAGGTTCACACCGGTCAGCACCACCTCGGGCACGCCGGCCTCCTGGGCCTCGCGAACTTGCTCGAGCACGGACTCGACGGGCACGGAGCGCTCGGGGCCGCGTGCCTTCCACACAATGCAATAGGTGCAGCGATGGTTGCAGCCGTCCTGAATCTTCACGCCCAGGCGAGAGCGACCGAGCGCATCGACCACCTCGCCATCGCTGCAGGCGGGAACGCTATCGGACTCAACACCCAGCACCTCGCAAACACGTTCGGCGACATCTATCTTGGACGGCTCGGCAATCACGCGATCCGAAAGCTCCGACAGCTCCTCGGGATGCAAATTGACCACGCATCCGGTCACGACCACATAGGGCTCGTTTGGATGGGCCAGCGCATGACGGACGGCCTTACGGGTCTTAGCCTCGGCCTCGCCCGTAACGGCACAAGTGTTAATGACGATCAGATCGGCATCCTGGGGCTCCACAATAGCAAAGCCCAAGCGCATAAGATCGGCAGTGATACGGTCAGACTCAACCCGGTTGACACGGCAGCCGAGGTTGACGACGGAAATATGGGGTGCGAGCACGCGGGCTCCTTAATCGAGGATATCGTCGAGGGCACTCTTGATACGGTCGGTCACCGACTTCTTACCAGAAGCGACGTCATCGCCCATCTCATCGGCAAAAGCACGGAGCAGCTCGCGTTGCTTATTGGAAAGATTGGTGGGAACGACCACGCGCAGTTGCACGATCAGGCGGCCACGCGAACCGCCACCGCCAATGCGCGGCATGCCGTAATTATTGACGCTCACGGTGTCGCCGTACTGGGCTACGGCGGGAACCGTCACCTTAACGACCTCGTCGGGCATAATGCCCTCGACCTCAATCTCGCAGCCGAGCGCAGCCTGCGCAATCGAGATATCGCTCACCAGGTACAGGTCATCACCGTTGCGCTTAAAGCGCTCATGGTCGGCGACGCGCACGTTGACAATCAGGTCGCCCGAAGGCTCGCCGCGAAGGCCGGCCTCGCCAAAGCCGCTCACACGAAGCTGGCGACCGGTCGAAACGCCGGCGGGAATATCGATGTCGATCTTTTCGTGCGAAGGCGTGCGGCCTTGACCGTCGCAGGTCTCGCAGGGATGATCGATAACCGTGCCCTCGCCATGGCAGTCGGGGCAAGGCGAGGAAGACTGAACCTGGCCCAAAAACGATCGCTGAACCGTCGTGACGTAGCCCGTACCGTGGCAGCGACTGCACTGCTTTTCCTGTGCACCCTCGGCCCTACCGGTACCGTTGCAGTCCTCGCAAGGAGCAAGGCGGTCATAGCTGATTGTCTTTTTGCAGCCGAGCGCCGCCTCCTCGAGCGTCACCGAAAGCGAGATGGCCATATCACGTCCGCGACGACGCTCACGACGGCTGCGGGCGCTACCGCCGGCACCGCCGCCAAAGAACGACGAGAAGAGGTCGTCCATGCCCATGCCGCCAAAGATATCGTTAATGTCGACGTAGCCCGAACCACCAGGGCCGTCGGCAATGCCGTAACGGTCGTAGTTAGCACGCTTCTGCTCATCGGAAAGAACGGAATATGCCTCGTTGAGCTCTTTGAACTTGGCCTCGGCCTCGGGGTCGTCCGAAACGTCCGGGTGTACGGTACGGGCCTTCTTTAGAAACGCGCGCTTAATCGTCCGCGCGTCGGCATCCTTGTCGACGCCAAGCACCTCGTAGTAATCCCTATTTTCCGACACGACCGAATCCTTCCGACTTTCATTATTGTCACAGTGCGTCCTATACCCAAGCTGGGCCGGCCGCAAACAGAGGGTTTGATGTTATTGCATTTGATACGGCGAAAGCATGGCCCGTTGCGAGCAGCTCGCGAACCAAACCGACACGAGCGCAAACATAAATCCGTTGGCAAAACCGTTGGCAAACTGCATCGCGCCGCGCTTCCACCACAGCAGGCTGCGGTGCAGCACGCCGTCCGAGAGCACCATGAACAGGCCCATGGCAAACGGAATAAAGCACATCACGGCAAAGGCCGAGAACACGCCCGAGATGGCCGATAGCACCAAAAACGGCGCCACGATGCCCATCAGGTAAAAACCGGTACGGGCCTTGCCTTCCAGGCGCTCGGCCTCAACATGGGCGCGGCCGACCAGGTCGCCGCCCGCGGCACCGTTGGTGCCAGCATGACCCATGCCACTAATGCGGACCTCGTCGCCATCGTGCGTGCCGGCAGGAAACTCAATCGTCTGCTCGGAGGTCACACGGGTCCGCCCGCTGCCGCCGCAATCGGGACAGGGGTCGGCGACGACCTTACCGGAGCCACCGCACTCAGGGCAGACCGACTGGAACGTGCCGGCACCAAACAGAAAGGACAGGTCGACATCGATGTGACCGCGACCGCCGCAGCTCGGACAGGTATGTGCATGCTCGGACGAAACAGAGCCCGAACCACCGCAGTGACCACAGGTATCGAAGCGCGTATAGCAGACGGTCTTGCGGGCACCGCCCTTGGCCTCCTTGGCGTCGAGTTTGATATCGACGACCACGTTGGCGCCGTTCTCGGGATTGTAAGCAGCCTGCCCACGACGCTGCTGGCCCCAAGCGCCGCCAAAGGGAAAGCCGCCCTCAAAGGGATTGCCATAGCCTGTGTTGCCGGCGTAGCCGCCACCATAGGGCGAAGCCGTAGGAGCACTGTCTCTTATACACATCTGACGCTGCCGACGATAAGGCTCGTGTAGA
>USBX01000087.1 GCA_900552995.1 uncultured Collinsella sp. | reverse complement strand
GAGCTGCACGCAAATCTGCTGCTCCTCGTCGGCCGGTAGCACCAGGCGCCAGGTCTTGTTGCTGGCATAGGCAAGGCCCGCCACGCTCACCATCTCGCTGTAGGCAAGGTTGGCACCGCGGCGACGACACATGATGCGGTAGGCAGGGTCGGTCACGCCCGCCATGGGAGCCATAAGGAACGGCTGCTCGGCATAGGCGCCCAGCAGCCGCTTGCTGTATTCAGAAAGCGCCATAGACCTACTCGTCCACCTTGAGGATCGCCATAAAGGCTTCCTGCGGGACCTCGACCGAGCCGATGGCCTTCATGCGATTCTTGCCCTCTTTCTGCTTCTCGAGCAGCTTACGCTTACGCGAAATATCGCCGCCATAGCACTTAGCAAGCACGTCCTTGCGACGCGCCTTGACGGTGGAGCGGGCGATGATCTTGTTGCCGATAGCACCCTGGATGGGCACCTCGAACAGCTGACGCGGGATGATCTCCTTAAGTTTGTCGCACAGACCACGGGCCAGGCCATAGGCCTTGTCCTTATGGACGATAAACGACAGCGCGTCCACCTCATCACCCGAAAGCAAGATATCGAGCTTCACAAGCTCGGAGGGACGGTACTCGTTGAACTCGTAGTCGAGCGAGGCATAGCCCTTGGTACGGCTCTTAAGCTGGTCAAAGAAGTCCAAGATGAGCTCGGCGAGCGGCATATCGAAGCGCATCTCGACCGATTTGCTCGTCAGGTGGATCATGTCGGTCGTAACGCCGCGGTGCTCGATAGCGAGCTGCATGACGGCACCCGTGTACTCAGGCGGGCAGATGATCTTTGCCTTGAGGTAGGGTTCCTCGATACGCTCGATGCGCGTGGCCTCGGGCAGATCCTGCGGGCTGCGGACATCAATCATCTCGCCGTCAGTCTTGTAGACGTGATAGTCCACCGAAGGGCTCGTGGCAATGAGGTCAAGATTGAACTCACGCTCCAGGCGCTCCTTAACGACCTCCATATGCAGCAGGCCCAAGAAGCCCACGCGGAAACCAAAGCCGAGCGCCACCGAGGTCTCGGGCTCCCACACCAACGACGGGTCGTTGACGTGCAGCTTATCGAGCGCGTCACGCAGGTTCTCGTAGTCCTTGTTATCGATCGGGAACAGGCCCGTATAGACCATGGGCTTGGCCTCGCGGTAGCCGGGAAGCGGCTCGGGGCAGGGGTTCGACGCCCACGTAAGGGTATCGCCCACGCGAACGGCTTCGGGGTCCTTCAAGCCCGTGACCACATATCCGACCTCGCCGACCGTCAGCGCGTCGACCGGGGTCTCGGCGGGACGCTTGACGCCAACGCCGTCGACCAAAAAGTCGCCCTTTGCCTGCATCATGCGCAGGGTATCGCCCTTTTTGATGGAGCCGTCAAAGATGCGCACCGTGGCGACGACGCCACGATACTCGTCGAAGTATGAATCCAGAATGAGTGCCTTAAGCGGTGCATTCGCATCGCCCTTGGGCGGAGAGATCAGAAAGACAATGGACTCCAGCAGATCGTGGATGCCCTCGCCGGTCTTGCCCGAGACGCACACGGCATCATCGGCAGGGATCGCCAGGTCATCCTCGATCTCGGTCTTAACCTCATCGGGATGGGCCGAGGGCAGGTCGATCTTGTTGATGGCCGGCACAATGTCCAGATTGGCGTTCATGGCGAGCGTCGCGTTAGAGACGGTCTGCGCCTCAACGCCCTGCGTGGCGTCGACAACGAGCACCGCGCCCTCACAGGCTGCCAGCGAGCGCGAGACCTCATAGGTAAAGTCCACGTGGCCCGGCGTATCGATCAGATTGAACTGATACGTCTCACCATCGTCGGCGTCATAGGAAACGCGGACGGCATTGGACTTGATCGTAATGCCGCGCTCGCGCTCGATATCCATGGTGTCGAGCAGCTGCGACTCCATGTCGCGTTCGTCGACGGTATGGGTGAGCTCGAGGATGCGGTCGCTGATCGTGGACTTGCCATGGTCGATATGCGCAACGATCGAGAAGTTGCGGATGTGGGAAATGTCAATTGAAGTATTCATGCGGACTATCTTACCCGAGCGGTACAAAAAATGGAGCCTGTTCCATAAAACAGGCTCCATTTATGCGCGAAATCTGTGTGGTGTGAAATTTACAACTTAGGCGTTGATGCTGTTCACGAGCTTGGCAAGACCGGACTTGCGGTTGGAAGCCTGGTTCTTGTGGATAACATGCTTGGCGGCAGCCATGTCGAGACGCTTGGTGACGGTCTTGAGGGCAGCCTGGGCCTTCTCGGCGTCGCCCTCGGCGACGGCGGACTGGACGTGCTTGGTCAGCGTCTTGAGCTCGGACTTGACAGCCTTGTTACGCATGCGAGCTGCCTCATTGGTGCGGATACGCTTCTTCTGAGACTTGATGTTTGCCACTTCTGGAGTTCCTTTCGAGTTCCTTGCAAAAAATGTATGACACCTCTGAGACACGGTGAGGTCATGCAAGCGCCTACTATAGCACGCTCCCCCTCAAAGGGATAGAACGAATTTGTCAAATAGGCAGGTATCATCACGATTTTCTCAAGATGTTCGTAATCCAGAGCAAAAGCGCGGTCTGAGAATCGGCCGAACCCTTGAGTGCGAGCTCTACATCGACCGCCCCCTCGAGCGCTGCGACGAGCTCTGCCATCGAAAAGCGACGTGCCCAGGTCAGGTGATTCTTGACCTGCCAGGACTGGAGCTTAAGCGTTGCGGCCAGCTCGCGACCCTGTCCACGCGCGTCGAGCGCCTTGGCGACGATAAGCTCGCGAATGCGACCGCACAGCAATGTGTAAGTCCACACGTAGCTCTTGGAGGGCAGGAGCTTAAAGAGCTCGAGCGAACGCCGCATATCGCGAGCCGAGACGGCGTTGAGGAAGTCCCAGGGTTGGACCTCGGCCGTACGTACAATCCAGCGCTCAACATCGGCAAGTTCAATCTGGGGCGACTCGACCATCTGGGCAAGCTTAGCCAAGTCGTTATCGAGCATGCGCGTGTTTTCGCCCGAACGCGAGACGAGCTCCTCGGCGGCCGCCGTCGAAATCGACTTACCGCGCTGCGTCGCCATCTGCTGAACACGGCGCGGCAGTTCCCAGCGCTTGGTACCCGAGCAATCGACGATAGCCTTCTTGTCGATCTTGGCGATTGCCTTATACAGGCGCGTATTCTTGGCAAGTGAGTCGGCGATGATGAGGCAGACCGTTGTTGGGCTGGGACTCGCCAGATACCCAACGAGCGGCTCCGAGACCGCCTTGGCGAGCTTTGAGCAGCCATCGAGGATTACCAGACGAAACTCGCTGCCCATCGGAAAGGTGTTGAGCGATCCGATAATGGACTCGATATCGGGGTCCTTGGTCATGTCTCGCTCGTCGAGGTTGAACTCGACCATACCCGATTTTTCCAGACGCGCTTTCATACGCGAGACGGCGTGGTCGCGCTTGACTCCGTCGGTACCGACGATCAGATATGCCGGCAGCAAACCGGTTTCGGACATTGCGCTCCCCTCCCGCAGGCCTTCGTATTCGTTCCGTGCCATTCTAGCCCAGGGGCCCACCACACGCCAACGACGTCGTCACGGTAGCTGGCATCGCATCGCAAAGCCATTCGCAGTCGGTGTGACGGTAATGTCGCCGTGTTCGATGGTACACGCGAACACACCACCCGCTTCCTTAACGGCATCGATGCAGGCATCGGACGGATGGCCGTATCGATTCCCCTCACCGGCGCTTGCGAGGGAAAGCTCGGGCTTCAGGACGTCCAGCAACTCGCCATCGACTGAAACCTTGGAGCCGTGATGCCCAAGTTTAAGGACATCGATATCCCCCACCTCCTGCACGAATTCCCGTTCTTGGTCGAGCTCGGCATCACCGGTGAGAAGTATTCGCAGGCCCTTGCCTTCCTGAACATAAGAGAGCAGCAGGACAAGCGAGTCCTCATTTCCCTCGCCATCCACGAACTCGAATGGCCACATCACGCGAGCGCAAAATGAGCCGATGTCGACCGTATCCCCACGGCGCACCTGCCGATACTCCACGCCAGGTCGGTTCAATACCTCGGCAGGAGCATCCTCCAGCGCATCCGCCGCCACGGCAATCGTTCCGACCGAAAACTGTTCGAGCACGGCAGGTAGACCACCCCAGTGATCCTCATCCCAATGCGTCACAAAGACGGCATCGATATGGTGCACGTTATTGCGAACCAACGCCGCAACCACACGCTCGTCGAGCCCGCAGTCGACGAGAGCTACTGCGCCGCCTTGGCGGATAAGAATCGCATCGGCCTGGCCCACATCGAGCACCGTCACCGAAGGCGGAGCGAATCGATCCCAATAGATGTACGGAATCGCAGCCAAGAGCATCAGGCATGCAAGCCCCACCGCCATAGGACGTGCACGGGGACGCGGCCACCAGACCAGCAGAACCGCCAGAAAACACGGCACTAGGTAAATCCACATGCTATCGGGCGGCACGCTCACGTATGCACCCGGCACGGCGGCAAACAGCTGCTCGAAGAACAGCGCGCAACGGGCGGCAATCATGGGCACAACGAGCGCCCAAGTCCGCAACGGTCCCACGAGCGAAAAGGGAGCCAGCGCGATCGACACAGCGAGCAGAACGCTCACCACCGGACCGATGACCGCATTTGCAAACGGAGCAATGAGCGAGAATGTACCGAAGGCAGGAATGGCAATGGGAAGTGTCGCCAGTTGCGAGCACAGCGTGACGGAAAGCACGCTGGCAACGCCCGATGGCACACCTAGCTCACCCAACGCGTAGGTCGCATAGGGACAAAAGCACAGAATGGCTAAGACGCTGGCGCATGAAAGCTGAAAGCCCATCTCGAACAGCACCGTCGGCCGCAGTAGCACAAAGATGGACATGGTTACGACTGTCTCTTATACACATCTCCGAGCCCACGAGACACTCGCTAATCTCG
>USBX01000086.1 GCA_900552995.1 uncultured Collinsella sp. | reverse complement strand
CATTTGTTGCATACTCATATGAAAGGAAAAAGTCGCTCACCGGAGCGCATCCCTCACCAAGACTCAAAGTCATCATGTTGGAAAATGCTCATCTGTCGGAAGGAGTCGCTGTGGCAAAACAGCGCGTTACGATCGCAGACGTTGCTCGAGAGGCGGGAACCTCGACGGCAAGCGTCTCGTATTACCTCAACGACAAACGAGAAAAGCTTAGCGAGAAGACGCAGGCAAAGATTGCGCGCGTCATCAAGGAACTCGGATACGTTCCCAACGCCCAAGCGCAAACGCTCACCGGCAAGCAGACCCACGTCATCGCCATCATCATTTTGGATAACACCAACAAGTGGGCGGGCCTCGTCCTCAACGGCATGGAACAAGTCATGCTCCCCGCGGGCTACCAGACGGTCGTTTGCACCAGCAATTTCGACCCCGAGACCGAGCTCATGTATGTCGACAAAATGCTCTCGCTGGGCGTCGATGGTTTTATCATCCAGCCCACGGCAAATTTCAAGGCCGTCCACGACCGCATCAAGCGCGCCGGCAAGCCCGTCGTCTTTTTTGACGCGGCCATCTACAGCCCAGGCACCAGCTGGATCAAAACCAACCTCTACGACGGCGTGTACAATGCCACGCAGGCGCTTCTCGATGCCGGCTACGAGGACTTTTTCTCCATTGCCGCCAATATGACCGAAATGCGCACCCGCATGGAACGTTTTCAGGGATATGCCGAGGCATTGGCCGCGAATGGGCAGCTCTACAAAGCCATCCCCATCGATCACAACAAGCCGTCAATCAGCGAGCTCACCGAATACTTTAAATACAAGCTCAACCCCGCCAAGCGAACCCTTATCTTCGTGCAAAATCAGTGGGCACTCCCCCGTGTCTACAAGGCACTCCAGCCCATGGCCCATCTGCTTCCGCAGCAAATCGGCCTTTTGGGACTCAACTGCGAAGACTGGACCAACCTCACCACGCCGACCGTCTCCACCATCATCGAGCCCGTCGACCAGGAAGGCAGAGAGGCGGCCGAGATGCTCCTCGCGCTACTCGATGGCAGCAGCGCGCCCGGTGAGCAGCGCATTCTCGAATGTAAACTCAATTGGCTCGGTTCCACCTCGATCTAGCCATACGTCAAATATGAGGCAAATGGATCCGTAGCGTTTGTCCCAAATCTTAAGTATTTGTTCGACAGAACGGCCCCTGTCGGCTCCTGCTAGACTGGTAGATTCCCAACCGTCCATCCAGGAGCCTCAATGTCGCGCAAGCCCGCCTACAAGCAAGTACTTTCCATCGGCACCGCCGTGGTGCTCGGGTTTGCGCTGTTTACGGGATCGCTCGACGGAGCGCCCAAGTTGCTGTCGCCGCAAAGCGATGAGCAGGCGGTAGCTCTGGCCGAGAAACAAAACGAAAGTCCCAGCCGCACCGACGACGAGGCGGACCTGGTCGCTCGGCTGAGATGTGTATAAGAGACAGCCTCGGACTCTCAAAATAGCCAAGACTCTGGCGATGGCTCCGAATCCACCGCGACCGACACCGGTGACGACGCTTCCACAGACAGCTCCGTCACCCCCATCGACGAGGTCGAAAACCCCGACCTCAACCGCGCCCGCGGTGTTTATCTCAGCAGCATTCCCGACTACACCGGCAACCCTACGTTGCCCTTCGCGCCGACAGCACGCACCCGTTGGGCACGCCATCATTCACGCTCGACGAATACGAGCGAGCCACCGAAGAGGGCTGCTTTAAGAAGTTCTCCAAGCTCGATAGCCTGGGCCGCACCCGCAAGGCACTCGCCTGCGTGGGTCCCGAATCGCTCGGTCAGGGCAAGCGCGGCGATATCTCGCGTATCCATCCCGCCGGGTGGCACCAGCAGCGCTACGACTTTATTCCGGGTCAGAGCCTCTACAACCGCTGCCACCTCATCGCCTGGTCGCTCTGCGGCGAAAACGCCAACCGCAAGAATCTCCTCACCGGCACGCGTTATCTCAACGAGACGGGCATGCTGCCGTTTGAAGAGCAGATTCTCGGCTACATCCGCGATACGGGTAACCATGTGCTCTACCGTGTCACGCCCATGTATAACGAAGAGGAACTTGTCTGCCGTGGCGTGCGCCTTGAGGCGCAATCGGTCGAGGACCACGGCAAGACCCTCTGCTTCCACGTATATTGCTACAATCTGCAGCCGCACGTGCAGATCGACTACGCCACCGGCCGCAATCAGACCTCGGGAGTTTAGGGCCGACCAAGCTGCCCGTAACCCAAAAAATGATCCGTTTTCCTCCGTCCCCAAGGAATCAAATAAGGCCGCCCCGGTTACCCAGGGTGGCCTTTTCGTCAGCACCTACATTGCAGGCAAAATCGCACGCTACTTGGCGCGACCCTCCTCATAGCGCTCGACCAGCTTGGCCTGAACGTCATAGGGAACCTGCTCGTAGCCAGCGGGCTTCATGGTAAAGTCACCCGTGCCGCGCGTGATGGAGCGCAGACGCGTCGAGTAATCCGTCAGCTCGGCCAGCGGCGCTTGAGCGATGACCACGGTGTCTCCGCGCTCATCGGTCTCCATGCCCGTCACGCGACCGCGCGAGGCCGAGATGTCGCCCATCACGGCGCCGGCGTAGCTCTCGGGGATCGTCACCGTGATTTCCTCGATGGGCTCCAGCACCACGGGGTCGGCATCGGCGCATGCCTTGCGCAGGCCGATGCGAGCCGCCGCGCGGAACGCCATCTCGTTGGAGTCGACGCTGTGATACGAGCCGTCGTACACAGCCACGCGAATGCCCGTGAGCGGGTAGCCGGCAATAATACCGTCCTTCATGGTCTCCTGGACGCCCTTGTCCACGGCGGGAATCAGCGAGCGCGGGATGCGGCCGCCCACGACCTCGTCCACGAACTCATAGCCGTCGCTCGTGCCGTCGGGCCCAATGAGCGGCTCCACGCGCAGCCAGCAGTCGCCGTACTGACCGGCGCCGCCGGTCTGCTTCTTGTGGCGGCCCTGGGCGCTCGCCGTGCGGCGGATGGTCTCGCGATACGGAATGCGGATCGGCACGCTCTTGGCGGCGACCTTGGTGCGGTCCTCCAGACGGTTGAGCAGCACCGAAACCTGCGCCTCGCCCACCGCTGAGATGATGGTCTGGCCGGTCTCCTCGTCACGGTCGATGCTCATGGTCGGATCGGCCTTGCACGCCTTCTCGATAAACGTGTAGAGCTTCTCCTCGTCACCGCGGTTCTCGGCCTCGATGGCGATGCGGTACTGAGAGTTGGGGAACTTAAACGCCGCAGCCTCGACCTTACCGGTAATGGAGAGCGTATCGCCCGTCTCGGCCGCCAGCTTGGGCGCCACGATGATGTCGCCGGCATAGGCGTGACCGACCTCGGTCATGTCGCGACCGCACATCACATACAGGTGAGCCAGACGGTCGCCCTTGCGCGTGCGCGCGTTGATCAGCTCAAGACCCGGCTCAAGCGTACCCGTCAGCACCTTGATAAAGCTGATGCGACCCTGCTGCGGATCGGCCAGCGTCTTAAACACAAACGCCACCGGACGGTCATCGTCACTCGAGATCTTAAGCGAATCGCCGTCGATGAGCGGCATCTCGCCGTAGTCGGTCGGCGCCGGGAAGTACGTCGCGATGTCGTCCATCAGCGAGTTGACGCCCTGCTCCTTAATGCAATCGCCCGCAAAGACCGGCACAAAGATGCGCTCGGCAATCGCCTTCGACAGCAGGCCTTCAAGCTCCTCCTGCGTCAGCGTCTCCTCGCCTTCCAGGTACTTCATCATCAGCTCATCGTCGGCCTCGGCCACCAACTCGCACAGATGGTCATGGGCCTCCTCGGCCTGGGCACGATACTCCTCGGGAATCTCCGACTCAACGGCTTCGGTGCCGTTGCAATGGCGCGCCTTCATGCGCACCAGGTCGATGATGCCGTCAAAGTCCTCGCCTTCGCCCCAGGGAAGAGTCACGGCGCCCAGGCGCGTACCAAAGCGCTCCTGCAGCAGGTCCATTGTGGTCGCAAAGCTGGCCTCGGAGCGCGACAGGCGGTTTACGAACACCGCACGCGCCAGGCGCAGATCCTCGGCGGCATACCAGAGCTTAACCGTCGTAGGCTGTGGGCCGGCCTCGGCGTCGACCACAAACAGAGCCGTCTCGCAGACGCTCATCGCGGCAAAGGCGTCGCCGATAAAATCGGGGTAGCACGGGGCATCGAGCACATTGATACGAGCGCCCTTCCAGTCGATCGGCGCGATGGTTGTCGAGATGGAAAACGCACGCTTGACCTCTTCGGGATCATAGTCGAGCGTGGGCTTGGCGCCGTCGTGGCCGCCCAGGCGGGCGGTCTTGCCGGAAAGGTGGAGCATGGCCTCGGCGAGTGAAGTCTTGCCCACCCCGCCTTGGCCTACGAGCACCACGTTCCTTACGTTACCGGTCTTGGGAGCACCCATGATGACCTCCTTGCAGGGCCGCGCGCAATGCGCGACGCCAACGGGGAGAGTTCGCGGTCGGTGCCGTCCTGGGAGCAGCATGGTCGGCAGCCGAGCCGACTCACCCTCCAAATGTCCTATGCCACCACCCTACCCTCACGGGCGACCGTCCATGCACACCTTTCGGCACACGTATGAATACAGGCGGCGAGAGGAAGAGACAAGCTTGTGAGGCGATTATTGAACCCCGCCGATGCAAACAAAAAGCCGCCACAGACCGTAAGACCTGCGGCGGCTTCGCCTCAATTAATAGTTGAGTAAATACCTGAGCCTATCCCTCGATACGGCTCAAGAACTCACGGGTGCGCTGCTCACGCGGATGGTCGATAACCTGCTCGGCAGGACCCTCCTCGACAATGCGACCGCCGTCCATAAAGATCACGCGGTCGGCAACATCGCGCGCAAACTGCATCGCATGGGTCACGATCACCATCGTCATATTCTGCGCGGCAAGGTCTTTAATGACACGCAGCACCTCGGCCGTCAGCTCGGGATCGAGCGCCGAAGTCGGCTCATCAAAGAACAGGATCTCCGGATCGAGCGCCAAGGCGCGGGCGATACTCACACGCTGTTGTTGAC
>USBX01000085.1 GCA_900552995.1 uncultured Collinsella sp. | reverse complement strand
TATCGTCGGCAGCGTCAGATGTGTATAAGAGACAGTTGGTGAGCTGGCCGCCCTCGTCGTGACCGACGTAACCCGGAGGGCTACCGATGAGCTTGGAGACCTCGAACTCGCTGCCGAACTCCGACATGTCGAAGCTGATGAGCGCGTCCTTGCTGCCAAAGAGGTACTCGGCGAGCGTCTTGGCGAGCTCGGTCTTGCCCGTGCCGGTGGGACCCAGGAAGATAAAGCTGCCGCCGGGGCGACGCGGATCCTTGAGCGGCGAGCGGCTGCGGCGTACGGCCTTGGCAACTGCCTCGACAGCCTCGTCCTGACCGATGATGCGCGTCTTGAGCACGCTTTCGGCCTGCAGCAGGCGACGGCTCTCGCTCTCGGTAAGCGAGGACACCGGTACGCCCGAAGTCACGGACACGATATCGGCGATCTGACTCACATCGATGGTGAGCGGGCTGGCGTCGAGCTCAGCGGTCCAGGCAGCCTTGGCCTCGGCGAGCTCAATCTCGGCGGCCTTCTGCTGCTCGGTAATCTCGGCGGCCTTGTTCATGTCGTCGCCCTCGGTGGCCTCCTGCGCGGCGGCCTTGAGCTCCTCTATGCGATGCTCGGCCTCGCGCACCGGCTCGGGCGCGCGATTCGCGGCGATGCGAGCGCGGGCACCGGCCTCGTCGATGAGGTCGATGGCCTTATCGGGCAGGAAGCGATCCTGGATGTAGCGGTTGGAAAGGTTCGCGGCGGCCTCGATAGCACCCTGCGTATAGCGCACATGGTGATGCTCCTCGTAGCGCGGCTTGAGTGCGGTCAGGATCTTGACCGTGTCCTCGACGCTCGGCTCCTCGACATCGATGGTCTGGAAGCGACGCTCGAAGGCCGGGTCCTTGGTGAGGTACTTGCGGAATTCCTCGGCCGTGGTGGCGCCGATAATCTGGAAGGCACCGCGCGCGAGCACGGGCTTGAGCATAGAGCTCGCGTCGATGGAGCCCTCAGCAGAACCGGCACCGATGATGGTGTGCATCTCGTCGATAAACAGGATGACGTCGTCGGCTTCGGTGGCCTCCTGAATCACGTTCTTGAGGCGCTCCTCAAACTCGCCGCGATACTTGGCGCCCGCCACGAGGCCCGGCAGGTCGAGCGTCCAGATATTCTGGTTCATGAGGTTCTCGGGCACGTTGCCGGCTGCAATCTGCTGAGCCAGGCCCTCGACGATGGCCGTCTTGCCCACGCCGGGGTCGCCCAGAATGAGCGGGTTGTTCTTGGTGCGGCGCGAAAGAATTTCCATCATACGCTGGACTTCCTTTTCGCGACCAATTACAGGGTCGAGCTCGCCGTCGCGCGCCTTCTGCGTGAGGTTGGTCGCGAACTGCTTAAGCGTATCGGTGCCACCCCCCTTTTGCTGAGAGGTATCCGAGCCGCTAAAGAACGGCAGGCCCGCACCGGGACGACCAGCACCGGCGCCGGCGAGCGGACGCTTCTTGTCCTGGTCCTTGGCGGTGAGTTTCTCGATAGCCTTTTTGATGGAGGCGGACGACACACCCAGGCGCATGAGGATGTCCATGGCCATGCCGTTGCCCTCTTCGACGATACCGATCAGCAAGTGCTCGGTCGACACGTAGGTCTGGTTGTTCTCGCGCGCCACGCGGAATGAACGCTCCATCACGCTAATGACGAGCGGCGTAAAGGCGAGCTTGGCCGCCTCGGTCTCCTCACTGGGCTCGGGAACCGTGGTCTGGACCTCTTTGAGAGTATCCATGATGTCATCATAGGAGATGTCGAGCGAACGCAGCGCCTCGGCGGCAATGCCCTCGTCCTCCTTGGCAAGCGCGAGCAGCAGGTGCTCGGTGCCCACCTTATTTGAATGAAGATCGAGCGCTTCTTGCTTGGCCATGGACATGACCTTACGCGCACGATCGGTAAAACGGTCTAACATGCTAGTTCCTCTTAGACGAGCTAGTTTTTTCAAACGCAAAGCGCCGCCCCGCGGCAGCGCTTTGGTCTCTTTACCCATATGGAGTATATGTTAACAGCTGGAGGAATATCTATAAACCCGGCTCACATGAATGCAGGTTATGACCGCATCGCGGGACTCACCGCGCGATGCGCGACAGGCGCCCCGCAAGAGAAACCCTAGGCGTCTTTCACCACGTCGGGACTCGTCGCACGCGATGCGCGATAGGCATCGGCCTCCTTGGAGACGCGTTCGAGCAGCTCGGATGTATCGACGCCCTCGACTTGCGCGACCGTTTCAACCGTCTGCATGGCGACCGCCCTCAGGTACGCGCACGCGCTGTCCCCCAGCTGCTCGAGGTCTATCTCCTCGCCGCCCTCCCGGGCAAAGCCGACCGCCATCACAAAGCCCATGATGCCCGAGACCAGAAAGCCCACCGCAAAGCTCGAATCTGCCTTGAGCTCTTCTCCGTCGGGGTGGACGATCTCTCTCACGCGGTCGATGATGATCGTATGGATGCCCTGCACGACCTGCTCGGCGGCACCCGCCCTCATGGTGATGACGATGCGCCGCAGCAGGCAACGGACGTCGCGCCGGTCGAACGCCGAAAGGTCGCCCTCGCTCGAAAAATGCCAGAGGGCATCGGTGATAAGCTCGTTATCCTGCAGCAGCTGGGTCATGGCGATGGCGACGAGTTCATCGAAATCGTGAAAATAGTAGTAAAACGTTCCGCGATTGCACTGGGCGGCGCGGGTCACCTCGCCAACCGACAGCTCGAAGATGCTGTTGTTCTCGATGAGCTCCCAAAACGCCTCGATGATACGGGTGCGCGCATCGGGCGCATCGGCGTCCTTACGCGGTCTCGCCATGCGCCTCACCGCACCCCTGCGCCTTGGCGTTCATGATGAGCATCTGAAGACGGTTCTCCACGTTGGCGAAGCTCACGTCGGGATCGTAGTCGAGCGGCAGGAACTGCGCCGTGGGATACTGCTCCTTGAGCGCATGGATGAGCCCGCGCCCCACGACATGGTTGGGCAGACACCCGAACGGCTGCAGGATCACGAAGTTGCGGCAGCCGCGCTTGGCGTGCTCGAGGATCTCCGCCGGAATCAGCACGCCCTCGCCCGCATCGAACGTATGGTGCAGGATCTTATCGCTCGCGCGCACGAGCTCGGGCATGCGCGTCGGCGGCTCGTAGAGCGGGCTCGCCGCGCCCAGGCGGTCGCAACGGTCGTGCGCGAGCTCGAACAGGTTGTCCGCCGTGGCGTACCAGGCCTTTTCGGGCAGCGACAGGTCGACGTGGAACTCGCGCGACTGCGCATGCTTGTAGAAATAGGTCTTGCGGATCACGTCGGTCATGCGCGCCTCGATGACCTCGAGCCCGTTGTCCTCGAGGTAGCGCTCGATCTCGTGGTTGGCGCCGAGATGGAAATTGAGCAGGTACTCGCCCACGATGAGAACGGTCGGATGCGGGTTCGAGCGGTCGTACGGAACGGCGTCCATGATCGCAAGCGCGCGTTTGAAGCCCGTCGCCTGGCCTCTCAGCCCGGAGCGCTCCATGCCCTCGATAACCTCATCGAGCGCGCGGTCGAACGCAGCGTCCGCCGCGCCCTTCTCGAGCTCGTAGGGACGGATGCGCCTAAGCATGGCCTCGAGGGCATCGATCATGGGAAGACCGTAGGCGATCTGGATGCTCGGGCCAAGGCCGAGCTTGAAGCCCGGATGCGCATTGTGGGCATCGACGTCGTCGTTGGTGAGCACCGGGACATAGTCGTATCCCGCGTCGTCGAGCGCGCGGCGCAGCAGGGGCATGTAGTGCGTCAGGCGGCAGTCGCCGATATACTTGCCAGTCACCACGGCGACGTCGTGCGGGTCGTACTTACCGCTCTTGAGTGCCGCGAGCGCCTCGCCGATCACGATTTGCGCGGGGAAGCAGATGTCGTTGTGCACATAGCGTTTGCCCAGGCGGATGGCATCCTCGCGCCCGATATCAAGGGCCTCGGCGCGCACGCCCTGATTGCGCATCGCCGCGGTCATGAGCCTGCAGAACGCATGGGAGGTGTTGGGGACCAGCGCGATCTTGTCGTGCCGGTCGCGCTTGGTGTACTTGACCTTATACGGGTCGTCGAGCGGATGGACCGCGTGCACCCGGGCGCCCTCGGCACGCTCCTCCGCGCGACGACGGTTGACCGACTCGATAAACGAACGCACGCGAATGCCCATGGGACCGGCGACGTCGCTCTCATCGAGCTTGATCATCATCGGAACCTTGGAGCCCATCTCGCCCATCATGCGCGCGATCTCGTCGGTGAGATACGCATCGTGGCCGCAGCCGAAGCTGCCCATCTGCACGAGCTCGAGCTCGGGCGTCGATGCGACGATGACCGCGCACGACAGCATGCGCGCATGGTAGTTGTTCACGATGTCGATGCGGCTGTTGGAAAGATCGACGTTGCAGACCCCCGGCACCGCATCGGGCGTCAGCACGGGGATGCCGCGCTCAGAGAAGAGCTTGGGCAGCCCGTGGTTGACCAGCGGGTCGTTGTGGTACGGGCGCGAAGCGATCACCACCGCGTAGCCGCCGTCCTCGCGCACGTTCTCGAGCACCTGCCTGCCGCGCAGCTGCAGCTGGTTCTCAAACGTCTGCTGCGCGCGGTCCGCCTGCTCGGTCGCCTTGGCAACCAGGTCGGCATCGATATCGAAGGTCTCCTTGCACCACGCCTTGAGCTGGCGGTTTCGGTCGCCCTCGTCGTACCAGTGGAACAGCGGCGTATCGAACGGAACGCCGAAACGCTCCTCCGGGTTATCGGAATTGCGCATCACGTAGGGGTATCCCTTTACGACGGCGCACATCCACTCGCTGGTAGAGGCGGTGTTTTCGGTGGGCACCGTCGTGATGATGGGCATGAAGATGCGGTCGACGCCGGCGTCGACGAGATTGCGGATGTGCCCGTGGACGAGCTTGGCCGGGAAGCACACGGTGTCGGATGTGACGTGCGCCAGACCGCGCTCGTACATCGCCTTGGTGCTGCGTCCCGAGACGCGCACCTTAAAGCCGAGCGTGCTGAAGAACGTCGACCAGAACGGCATGGTGTCCCAGAACTCGAGCACACGGGGAATGCCGATCGTGACATCGCGCCCCCCGCAGACGGGAACCGTGGGGTACGGCTCTGTCTCTTATACACATCTCCGAGCCCACGA
>USBX01000084.1 GCA_900552995.1 uncultured Collinsella sp. | reverse complement strand
GTGGGCTCGGAGATGTGTATAAGAGACAGGTTGTGTTTACAGCAAAGGCGGGATGCCACCTGTGGCACCCCGCCTTTCAACCTCAACCTTCAAGTTGACCTTGAGGCGATTTTTGCGTCCTTTTACATGGCGTTCACATCGCCCCCAAACTCCCCCACCCAAGGCACGTGCGGCCCACCACCGCGACGACAAGTGGCGAAAAATGGGACGGGCCCCAGATTGCCCATGCGCGCGCAAAAGCACGCCGCAGCAATCTGGGGCCCGTCCCCAAATACCTATAAATATGCAGGCCAGCGATGTGTTAACGATGCGCCAGCGGATGCGCCGCCAGATAGACCTCGGTCAGTTGCGTTCGGTCGACATGCGTGTAGACCTGCGTGGTCGATATATCGGCATGTCCCAAGATCTCCTGTAGCACACGGAGGTCTGCGCCGCCCGCAAGCATATGGGTGGCAAAGGAGTGACGCAGCGTGTGGGGATGGAGTCCCACCAGCCCCACCTGGCGCCCGTAGCGCTCACAGATGGCATGAATGCCCTGGCGCGACAGACGGCGGCCGTTCTTATTTAAAAAGACCGCCGAGGTCTCGGTTCCGCGGGCATGGGCCGCCAAGCGAGAACGCCCCTCAGTTACATAGAGCGTCAGAGCTCGCGCCGCGCTTCCCACCAGCGGTGACAGGCGTTCCTTTGAGCCCTTACCACGAACGAGCACAAAGCCATCGTCGATATGGATATCGCCCACATCGAGCCCAACCAGCTCACTCACGCGCAAGCCGCAACCGTAAAGCACTTCCAAGATGGCGTGATCGCGCAGTCCCATCTCGCCCTCGGGAAAGTCTTGATCGAGCAGTGCCGAGACGTCCTCCACCGAAAGGTATTCCGGCAGGCGATCTGCCTTTTTGGGCAGGCGCAACGCCGCCGTCGGGTTTTGGGCCACGGCCCCATCGCGCACCAAAAAGGCATGCAGGCCCTTCACGGCAGCAAGCGCGCGCTCCACCGAGGCGTCGGAATAGCCTCCGTCGCGGCGATCGGCAACAAAGCCCTCCACGACCTGACGGGTCACCTCTTCAAAAGACGCAATGTCAGCCCGCTCCAGATAGGCGCAGTACGTCGTCAGGTCACGACGATAGGCCGCAATCGTGTTGCGCGCCAAGCCCCGCTCGACCGCGAGGTAATCGAGATACTCCCCCGCCGCCACGGCGAGCGACGAGGGAGTAGCTTCGGTATGTTCCTTATTCGCCGGCACCCTTAGTCCGTAGCGAGGTTCATGGGCGTCACCTGCAGACGGTCGACACCCTCGTGCTGGCCGATCGAAGCGCGCACGAACTCGCGGAACAGCGGCTGCGGGTTGGTCGGGCGGCTCTTGAACTCGGGATGAGCCTGGGTTGCCACATACCACGGATGCACGTCGCGCGGCAGCTCGACCATCTCGACCAGGCGCTCGTCGGGCGAAAGACCCGAGATAACCAGACCAGCGCCCTCGAGCTGGTCACGGAAGGCGTTGTTGAACTCAAAGCGATGACGGTGACGCTCGTAGACGAGCTCCTCGCCATATGCCTCGCGAGCGAGGGTATCGGCGGCGAGCTTGCACGGATAGGCGCCCAGGCGCATGGTGCCGCCCTTCTCGGTCACGTCCTCCTGCGAGCTCATCAGGTCGATGACACTATACGGGCCGTCCGGATCGAACTCGGAAGAGCTGGCGCCGGCAAGGCCGACGACGTTGCGAGCAAATTCGCACACGGCCACCTGCATACCCAGGCAAATGCCCAGATACGGAATCTTGTGCTCACGGGCAAACTCGGCCGCGAGGATCTTGCCCTCCAGGGCGCGCTTGCCAAAGCCGCCAGGGACCAAGATGCCCGAGGCGTCACCCAGGACCTCGGAGACGTTCTGCTCGTCGAGGCTCTCGCCGTCGACCAGCTGGACGTCCACATGGCGATCGTAGAAGACGCCCGCATGGTGCAGGGCCTCGATAACCGACAGGTACGCATCGGGCAGCTGCGTGTACTTACCCACGACGGCAATCTTCACCTTGTCGGCGTGATGGTTGGCGTGATTCTGTTTGCGCAGGAACTCGTTCCACTCGCTCATGTCGCGCTCACGCGGGTCCAGACCCAGGCGCTCGCAAATGCGCAGGTCAAAGTCCTGCTCGGCAAGCAACTGCGGAACATCGTAGATGCTCGCGCAGTCCTCGTTGGTAAAGACACAATCGGTGTCGACGTCGCAGAAGCTTGCGATCTTTCCGCGGATAGCGTCATCGATATGGTGGTCGGAGCGCAGCACGATGATATCGGGCTGGATGCCAAAGCTGCGGAGCTCCTTGACGGAATGCTGCGTGGGCTTGGTCTTGACCTCGTGGGCGGCGGCGATATAGGGAACGAGCGACACGTGGATGTAGCAGACGTTCTCGGGGCCGGCCTCCTTGCGGTACTGACGGATGGCCTCGACAAACGGTTGGGACTCGATGTCACCGATCGTGCCGCCCAGCTCGGTGATGACTACATCGGAGCCGGTCTGCTCCTCAATGCGGCGGAACTTGTCCTTAATGGCATTGGTGACGTGGGGAATCACCTGCACGGTACCGCCCAAAAAGTCGCCGCGACGCTCGCGGGCGATCAAGCTCTTATAGATGGCGCCGGTCGTAAAGTTGGAATCGCGGGTCAGGTTCTCATCAATAAAGCGCTCGTAATGACCCAGGTCCAGGTCGGACTCGTAACCATCCTCGGTAACGAAGACCTCACCATGCTGGAAGGGGCTCATGGTACCGGGGTCGACGTTCAGATACGGGTCGGCCTTCTGCATCGTTACTTTGTAGCCACGCGACTTGAGCAGACGGCCCAGCGAGGCCGCGGTAATACCCTTGCCCAGGGACGAAACCACGCCACCGGTTACGAACACATGCTTGGTCATATTGAGTTACCTGCGCTTCCCGTAGAAGTTGTTTATCCACATCTTACGGGTCTTCATTGTAATACTCGCGCCGCGGACCGTTCGCAATTTTTCTCGCGTGCGATTGCATTTCTCAATCTTGAAACAAAACGCCGCCCGGTTTCCCAGGCGGCGTCGCTATGGCAAGGGTTACATGCTGCTATCGATCAGCAACCTCGTCCTCGAGCATTTCTTGAACGAGCATGCCGGTACGGACGCCCTCAAGATACCACTTGCCATGTTCGGTGAGGCAAATGCCATTTGCAAGCTGACCGCCGTCGTCGCTATAACGCGAGACGACATCAATCATGCCTTCGGAATCCAAGCGATCGATTGCGGCGCGGGCACGATACGGCGAAACCCCCACGCGCTCGGCAAGCGTTTTGCGCGAGAAACCATACGGCCCGCCATTGTCTTCGGTTTGCCGGTCGATCTCCATCAACACCAGCACCTCGACACGCTTCATATCGTTGACACTCGCACGACCCTTGCCAGCCATGGCAGCCTCCTCAAACCGAGCACGGGCATCACCTGCACCGTGCGCGACCGGCACACCCCATGATGGCCGGCAACATCCATCATGCGGCATCCCCGCAAAAGGATGAAACAGTTAGGGTTATTGTATACCGCCCAAATCGCTTATAGGCAGGTAAACGGGCTATTTTTAGGTTAAACGGTAGCTTTGTTGATAAAAGGGGCACACCGAATGTATATCCGATGCGCCCCTTTCAGACCAATTTATCCAGGCTTAGCGGTGGAAGAAGCCACGGCGCTCGAACTTGGGCTCGCAGCACACGTTGATGCCCAGCTTGCGCAGCACCGTCTCGTCCGTCGGCGAGATAATCACGCTAAAAAAGGCATCGCAACCGCGCAGCTGCTCCAGGCCCGAAAGGACGCGGGCCGCCGTCTCGCTCGTTGCCGAGGTGATCGAGAGCGCCATAAGCGTCTCGTCGGTGTGCAGGCGCGGGTTCTTGCTACCCAGGAAATGCGTCTTGAGCTTGCTGATAGGCTCGATCGCCTCATCGCTAATGACCTCGAGCTCAAGGTCAACGCCCGAGACATGCTTAAGTGCATTCATGATGAGCGAGCTCGCGGCGCCCAGGCGCGTGGAAGTCTTGCCGGTCACCACGGAGCCGTCGGGCATGACCATGGCGCCCACGGGGCCACCCGTCAGCTGCTCCCTGGTAAGGGCGGCCGAGCGTGCCGGCGAGTAATTCTTGTCGATACCGGCCTTCTTCATAATGATCTTGAGACGGTCGACTTGCTCATCGCCCACGCCGGTACGGCGCACATTTTCGACCGCGGTAAAGTAGCGGCGGACGATCTCCATCTTGGAAGCGTCGCGGCAGGCATCGTCATCGGTGATGGCAAAACCGACCATGTTGACGCCCATGTCGGTGGGGCTCTGGTAGGGGCTCTTGCCCAGGATCTTTTCCATCAGGGCACGGACCACCGGGAAGGCCTCGACGTCACGGTTGTAGTTGACCGTGGTCTTGTTGTAGGCCTCCAAGTGGAAGGAGTCGATGATATTCGCATCGTCGAGGTCGGCCGTGGCCGCCTCGTAGGCGATGTTGACCGGATGCGTGAGGGGAAGGTTCCAGACCGGGAAAGTCTCGAACTTGGCGTAGCCGGCGGCGGTGCCGTGCTTGTGCTCGTGATAGAGCTGAGACAGGCAGGTGGCGAGCTTACCTGAACCAGGACCCGGCGCGGTGACCACGACGAGCGGACGAGTGGTCTCGACAAACTCGTTCTTGCCATAGCCGTCGTCGGACACGATCAGGTCGACGTCGTGCGGATAGCCCTCGATGGGATAGTGCAACTTGGCGGGAATGCCGAGCGCGTTCAGGCGATTGCGGAACACATCGGCGGCGGGCTGGCCGGCGTACTGGGTGATAACCACGGCCGCGACAGCAAAACCGTTGCCGCGGAACAGGTCGACCAGGCGCAAGACGTCCTCGTCATAGGTAATGCCCAGGTCGCCACGGGCCTTATTCTTCTCGATGTGGTTCGCGTTGATCGCGATGATGACCTCAACGTCATCGGCAATGCTCTTGAGCATGCGGAACTTGCTGTCCGGTTCAAAACCCGGCAGCACGCGACTCGCGTGATAGTCGTCAAACAGCTTGCCGCCAAACTCCAAATAGAGTTTGCCGCCAAACTGCGAGATGCGCTCCTTAATATGAGCGGCCTGCAGCTCGATATACTTCGCGTTGTCGAAACCCTGGCGCATGTATGGCTCCC
>USBX01000083.1 GCA_900552995.1 uncultured Collinsella sp. | reverse complement strand
ACACGAGCCTTATCGTCGGCAGCGTCAGATGTGTATAAGAGACAGACTTCACGAGGTTCCGTTCCGGAAGGCAGGTCACGGCCTACTTCGGCCTCGCGCCGAGCCAGAGGTCGAGCGGCGGCTCCGTGCGGCTCGGAGGCACCAGCGGCGCGGGCAACGCGCTCGTGAGGAAGCTGGCCGTTGAGGGCTCATGGTGCTACGCCGCGGCACGGCACCAGCCGAAGCTCATGCCAAGGGACACGGGCGTGCCCCTCGAGATAAGGATGCACGGGAGGAAGGGGTCCGAGCGGCTCCTGCGGCGGCGCAAGGAGATGCTCGCCCGCGGCGAAGGCCAACGCGGCCACCGCGGCCGAGCTCGTGAGGTGGCTCTGGGCCCTCGGCATGATGTGCCGGGAGGGCGCGGAATAGACATAGCCCCCGTCCCGGCGAGCCGGGCGGCCTTCGGGGATACCCCCTATTTCGCTGTGCGCGCGGAGCCCTCCGCATGCGCCTCGACAGACTTGGGGAACCCCGCCGAAGGAATGGAGTGCGGGCCGACAGAACGGTATCCGCGGATATGAGACTGAGCCGAAGGCGTCGACGACATGCCGGGGGCGGACCGGGACGGGTTCAACGGCAGGCCCCGCCGACCGATTGCAAGCGGTCGGCGGGGCCATTGCGGCTCTTGACAGCGGATTGGGTCATATGAGCGAAAGCCCGCCAGAGCGAGCAAGGTGCCTTGAAACGAGGCGGCATTGACCTTCTGGTCATGCCGCCGAAGTTGAAAGGCAGATTGCCGCTCTGGCGGGTTTGCAGCGTCGAGCCGTTACGCGGTTTGGTAAAACCGCGTAACGGCTAGTTTGGTACCTTGACATTCATTTCTCATGCTCCTAGATTGGTTAGGCACAAAACAATTCCACTACCTAACTAAAGAAAGGAGCAACACTAATTCATGTGCGATGAACCTCTTAACCTTTGTTCGCACGAGCCCGGCGGCGACCCGTTACAGCCGGCGGATGTACCCGAAGCGGTCAGCGCCGAAGACAAGCTTGCCAAGCGCATCCTCAATAATCTGGGCTTTTGCGGCCATTACATGCATTTTCATGGCGGAGGCGTGTCCGGCAAGGCGCCCATTATCTGCCTGCTGGCCAAGCAGCCCGGCGGCGAGATGTCGCAACAGGAGCTCGGCATGCACTTTGACCTCAAGCCGGGATCGCTTTCCGAGATCCTGTCCAAGCTCGAGCTCAACGGCCTCATCGAGCGCAGCCGTAACCCCAAGGATCGACGGCAGCTCACCATTCGCCTGACCGAAACCGGCCGGGAAAACGCCCGCATCGACCAGGCGGCCCGCATCCGCTTTAGAGAACGGGCCTTTAGCGCGCTCACCCACGACGAGCGCGAGGACCTCGCCGAAATGCTCGATAAAATCCGCGTAACCTGGGAGGAACTGGATGATTAAAACCCTCATGGGAAGCATCCGCGACTATATGAAAGTCACCGTTGCCACGCCGTTGCTCGTGCTTGGCGAGGTGCTCTGCGAGATGCTGATTCCATTTATCACCGCCAACCTGATCGACGCCATCAAAGACGGCGCCACCGTAGCCGAGATGCTTCCCACCGCAGGCTTTTTGGTGCTCATCGCGCTGACGTCGCTTGCTTTTGGCGCCGCGGCCGGCGTCACCTGCAGCCATGCGAGCTGCGGGTTCGCCAAGAACCTGCGTCACGACCTGTTCTACAAGATCCAGACGTTCAGCTTTGCCAACATCGATGAGTTCTCGAGCTCCTCGCTCGTCACGCGCCTGACCACCGATATCAACAACGTGCAGCAGGCCTTTATGATGATCATCCGTATCGCCGTGCGCGCGCCGCTGGTATTGATCTTCGCCTTTACCATGGCGTTTATCATGGGCGGCAGCGTCGCCATGGTCTACCTGGTCATCATTCCGCTGCTGGGCTTTGGACTGTTCTTTATCATCTTTAAGGTGCGCCCCATCTTCTCGCGCGTGTTCCACAAGTACGATGCCCTTAACGAGTCCGTCGAGGAAAACGTCACCGGCATGCGCGTGGTCAAGAGCTATGTGCGCGAAGACTTTGAGAAGGAGAAGTTCGCGACCGCCGCGCGCGACGTCCAGATGGACTTCACCCGCGCCGAGAAGCTGCTCGCCTTTAACAACCCCATGATGAACATCTGCGTCAACGGCGCGTTTGTCGTCATCATCTATCTGGGCTCCAAGCTCATCATCACGAGCCAGGGCACGCTATTCGACGTGGGCCAGCTCTCCTCGACCTTTACCTATGGTTTCCAGATTCTCATGAGCCTGATGCAGCTGTCGATGATCTTTGTCATGGTGACCATGGCCGACGAATCGGCACACCGCATTGCCGAGGTGCTGGCCGCCGAGCCCACGATCGCCGATCCTGCCGAGCCCGTGCTCGAGGTTGCCGACGGTTCCATCGACTTTGACCACGTGAGCTTTAAGTATTCCAAGCATGCGAAGCGCCAGGCGCTCGATGACATCGACCTGCACATTAAGAGCGGCGAGACCATCGGCATCATCGGCGGCACCGGCTCGGCCAAGTCCACGCTCGTCAACCTCATCGCCCGCCTGTACGACGCCACCGAAGGCACCGTGCGCGTGGGCGGCATGGACGTGCGCGACTACGACCTGGACACGCTGCGTCACCAGGTCGCCATGGTGCTGCAGAAAAACGTGCTGTTTAGCGGCACCATCGCCGAGAACCTGCGTTGGGGCGACCCGAACGCCACCGACGAGGAAGTCCGCGAGGCAGCGCATCTGGCCTGCGCCGACGAATTTGTCGACGGTTTCCCCAAGGGCTACGACACCTGGATCGAACAGGGCGGCTCTAATGTTTCGGGCGGTCAGAAGCAGCGCCTGTGCATTGCACGCGCCCTGTTGCGTCGCCCCAAGATCTTGATCCTGGACGACTCCACCAGCGCCGTCGACACCAAGACCGACGCCAAGATCCGCGCAGGGCTGGCAAGCTATCTGCCCAACACGACCAAGCTCATCATCGCCCAGCGCATCAGCTCCGTGCAGGACGCAGACCGCATCATTGTCATGGAGGGCGGCCGCATCGCACAGATCGGCAACCATGACGAGCTGCTTAAGACAAGCGAGATCTACCGCGAGACCTTTACCTCGCAAAACAAGATGTCTGCCGAAGGTACGCAAGACGCCGACGACGTCTCTGGCGACGCGAACACGGCGGCAGACAACACCGACATGACCGCAACACAAGCTCAGACCCAGGAAGGAGGCGAGGCACATGAGTAAGGCAACGACCGCCGAGCGCGCGCTCAACCGCAAGGGCGGCACCATGTCGCGCCTCATCAAGACGCTCTTTGGCTTCTATCCCGTGCTTTTGCCCCTTGTCGTCGCCGGCGTGGTGCTCTGCGCCATCATCAACTCCATCGGCGCGACCTTCCTGCAGAGCGCCCTGCAAATTATTAGCGAATCGTGGCAGTCGGGCGATTGGGAAGCCGCACAGCCCAAGATTCTGCAGCTCGTGATCACCCTCGCCTGCATCTACGGCGTCGGTGTCCTGTCCTCGCTCTTCTGGAACCGCGCCATGGCTATCGTCACGCAGGGCTCGCTCGAGAAGCTGCGCGAGATGATGTTCAACCGCATGCAGGACCTGCCGATCCGCTACTTCGACACGCACCAGCGCGGCGATATCATGAGCCACTACACCAACGACATCGACACGCTGCGTCAGATGATCAGCCAGTCGCTGCCCAACCTGCTCATGACGATCATCATCATCGTCACGGTGTTCTTTATCATGCTGTACTACAGCGTGTGGATGTGCCTGGTCATCATCGCCGGCGTCGCCTTTATGACCTTTATGACCAAGCTGCTCGGCTCCAACTCCGCGCGCTTCTTCATTGCACAGCAGACCGAGCTCGGCGTGGTCGAGGGCCATATCGAGGAGGTCATGAACGGCCAGAAGGTCGTCAAGGCGTTCTGCCACGAGTCTGCCGCCGAGGCCGATTTTGACGAGCGCAACGAAAAGCTCTTCGAGGTCTCCCAGAAGGCCAACATGTACGCCAACATCCTCATGCCCATCCTTATGAACCTGGGCAACCTGCTCTACGTGCTGGTCGCACTGGCGGGCGGCATTTTCCTGGCACTGGGCGTGCCCAACCTGAGCATCTCGGGCATGGCGCTGTCCATCGCCGTCGTGGTGCCGTTCCTCAACATGACCAAGCAGTTCTGCGGACAGATCGGCCAGATCTCGCAGCAGATCAACGCCGTGGTCATGGGCCTCGCCGGCGCCGACCGCATCTTTGAGCTCATCGACGAGAAGCCCGAGGCCGACGAAGGCTATGTGACGCTCGTCAACGCGCAGGTCAACCCCGACACCTGGCAGCTCGAGGAGGCCGACCACCACACCGGCATGTGGGCGTGGAAGCATCCGCACCGCGCGACCGGCGAGATCGAATATGTGCCGCTGCGTGGCGATCTGGTCATGGACAACGTGGACTTTGGCTACACGCCCGACCACGAGGTGCTGCACGGCGTGTCCGTATACGCCAAGCCGGGTCAGAAGGTCGCGTTTGTCGGCGCCACCGGTGCCGGTAAGACGACCATCACCAACCTCATCAACCGCTTCTACGACATTGCCGACGGCAAGATCCGCTACGACGGCATCAACGTCAACAAGATCCGCAAGGCCGACCTGCGCCGAAGCCTGGGCGTCGTGCTGCAGGACGTGAACCTGTTCACCGGCACCGTGATGGACAACATCCGCTACGGCAACTTGGACGCCACCGACGAGGAGTGCATCGCGGCGGCCAAGCTCGCGGGCGCGGACGACTTTATCACCCGCCTGCCCGACGGCTACGACACCATGCTTACCGGCAACGGTGCCCAGCTGTCGCAGGGTCAGCGCCAGCTGATCTCGATCGCACGCGCTGCCGTCGCCGATCCGCCGGCAATGATCCTGGACGAGGCTACGTCGAGCATCGATACCCGCACCGAGGCCATCGTGCAGGCGGGCATGGATAAGCTCATGGAGGGCCGCACGACGTTTGTCATCGCGCACCGCCTGTCCACCGTGCGCAACTCCGACGCGATCATCTGCCTGGACCACGGCCGCATCATTGAGCGCGGCAACCACGACGAGCTGATCGCCAAGCGCGGGTATTACTACCAGCTCTATACCGGCGCGTTTGAGCTGGAG
>USBX01000082.1 GCA_900552995.1 uncultured Collinsella sp. | reverse complement strand
TCGTGGGCTCGGAGATGTGTATAAGAGACAGGGATGGAGACGATGCGCGGAGCGGTGCTGCGCGTGGTGTGGCGCGGCTCGGGGATCACATCGAGCATCTTCTGCAGGATGAAGGCGCGACCCTCCTTGGCCTGCTGCAGGGCGCGGGCCAAGATGTCGAAGGTGAGACCAGTGGCCTTGTTGTCCATCTGCAGGGCGGTGATGCCCTCGGTGGTGCCGGTGACCTTAAAGTCCATGTCGCCCAGGAAGTCCTCGAGACCCTGGATGTCGGACAGGACCACGGTCTTGCCCTCCTCCTGGATCAGGCCCATGGCGATACCGGAGACCGGGCGCTTAATGGGCACGCCGCCGTCCATAAGGGCGAGCGTGGAACCGCAGGTCGAAGCCATCGAAGAGGAGCCGTTGGACTCCATGACCTCGGAGACGACGCGGATGGCGTAGGGGAACTCGTTCTCGTCGGGGAGCACCGGAAGCAGAGCGCGCTCGGCCAGGTTGCCGTGGCCGATCTCGCGGCGCTTGGGGCTGCCCATGCGGCCGGTCTCGCCGGTGCAGAACGGCGGGAAGTTGTAGTGGTGCATATAGCGCTTGCCCTCGGTGGGTTCGATGGTATCCAGACGCTGGCCCTCGTTGAGCATACCGAGCGACAGGACGGAAAGCACCTGGGTCTGGCCACGCTGGAACAGACCGGAGCCGTGAACGAGCGGCAGGTAGTTATCCTTCACCATGATGGGGCGAATCTCATCGGCGGCACGGCCGTCGACGCGCTCGCCGGTCTCGACGACCATGGTACGCATAGCCTTCTTCTCGAGCTTCTTGAGCGCCACGGGAATCTCGCGCTCCCAAGCGGACTGCTCCTCCTCGGTGAACTCGGCACGGATGGACTCCTTCAGAGCCTCGACCTTGCCGATACGGGAGAGCTTGTCGGCGTCGCGAAGGGCGGCTGCCATCTCGTCGTAGTGGGCGAAGATGCGCTCCTGGACCTCCTCGACGGGCTGGTCGAGCGGGTACTCCTTCTTGACGATAGCGCCGTTGACCTGCTCCCACTCGGCGACAAACTCGTCCTGAGCCTGGCAGAAGGCAGCAAGGGCCTCCTGGCCAAACTTCATGGCGGCGAGCATGTCGTCCTCGGAGATCTCCTCGGCGCCGGCCTCGACCATCGAGATGAAGTCGGCAGAGCCGCCCAGCTCCAGGTCCAGATCGGAGTTCTCGCGCTCCTCATAGGTGGGGTTAACGATAAACTCGCCGGTCTCCACGTTGCGGCCGATGCGCACGCAGGCAAGCGGGCCCTCGAAGGGCACGCCGCCGAGCGTCATGGCCAGGGAAGCACCCATGACGTTGATGACGTCAAAGGGGTTGACCTGGTCGGCGACGAGCGAGGTGGCGACGATGTGCACCTCGTTGCGGAAGCCATCCGGGAAGCTCGGGCGAATCGGACGGTCGATCATGCGCGCGGTGAGCGTGGCCTTCTCACTGGGACGGCCCTCACGCTTGAGGTAGCCACCCGGGATGCGGCCGGCGGCGTACATCTTCTCGTTGAAGTCGACGGTCAGCGGGAAGAAGTCGTAGTTCTTACGCTCCTTGGAGACGACCACGGTGTCGAGCATCGTGGTGTCGCCCTGCTTGACCAGGCAGGCGCCGGTGGCCTGCTTGGCAAGCTCGCCCGACTCAAAGGTGTAGGTCTTGCCGTACAGCTCAAAGGTCTTGGATACGAGTGTCATTGTTCTCCTTTACCCCACAGGCCCCTTGCCTGCAGGCTTCTCATGTGACGCGGGCCCCCTGCCCCCGCCACGCTTCAGAGCGTGATTGTTCGCGCCCTTACACAAAAAGAGCGCCCCGCTGCGCAGGACGCTCTTAGCATGTACAAATCCTACTGGATGTTGTCGCGGATGCCCAGAGCCTTGATGAGCTCACGGTACTCGACGATGTCGTTCTTCTTGATGTAGGAGAGAAGACGACGACGACGGCCGACGAGCATGAGCAGGCCACGACGGGTGTGGAAGTCCTTCTGGTGGGACTTCATGTGCTCGGTCAGCTCCTTGATGCGCTCGGTCAGGATGGCGACCTGAACCTTGGGGTTGCCGGTATCGACCGGGGTGTTACCGAACTGGGCAGTCAGCTCCGCCTTGCGCTCTTTGGAAACAGTCATTGTTTCACCTTTCGTTTTGCGTCGCCCACGGGCGACTCGATTCGCCTCGGACTGGGAAGCCGCCGGTGGAGCGAGCAACCAAGGTCGAGGTACCAACAGGTCGGTATGTTACCACAAGCAGCCCGTGCCTGCGCATCATCACCGACCCAACATGAATTCCATCGCACGGAGGCGCTGATCGGTGTGCGTCGCAGCCCACACATGCGAAAGCCCGAGCAAGAACGCCGCCGTATGCGTGTCGATCCTCTCGACCATAAGCGCATCGAAGGTCATGGACATGAGGGCGCGCAGCCACGCGACCTCACCGGTCGACACCAGCTCGGCACCCGGAACGCTCGACGCGCACGACCCGCACATGAGACCGCCCGCCTGGGGCGAAAAATACGACAGCATGGGGTCTCCGCACAGCACGCAGGCCGAAAAATCGGGTCGATAGCCAACGTGCGACAGCAGCTTAAAGACATATGCCGCCACAAGTAGATCCATATGCGCCGCGTCGAGCCCGCTGCCCACCAGGGCAAGCGCTCGCTGCGTTATGGCAAAGGTAAACGGGTCCTCGGCGTCCTCGAACGAGCACACGCGCGCGACCTCGGCGATCGCGCTTGCGGCGCATGTCATCTCGTAATCGGGAGCAGCGCCGAGCGGCGCCTCCATAAGCTCGGCCTGGGAAACCACGTCGAGCGACCGTCCATGCGCAAGCAGCAGATCAACGGTACAGAACATCTCGCAGCGCGCAGCCAGGCGTCCGCCGGGTTTGCGGGCGCCCTTTGCCACAGCACGAACCTGCCGACCCCGCTCGTCAAGCATCGTCAGGATCAGGTCCGTCTCTTTGAGCTTCGTCTTATCGAGCACGAGCACTTTCGTGCGATATGTACGAGAACCTGCCATTCGCGCCGCGTGTCCCTAATCCTCGGCGTTATAGCCAAAGCGGCGAATCTGGGCCTCGTCGTCACGCCAGCCGGCCTTGACCTTCACGTCCAGCTCCAAAAAGACCTGGGTGCCAAAGATGCGCTCAAGGTCGCGACGGGCGTCGATGCCGATATGTTTGATCATCTCGCCGCCCTTGCCGATGATGATGCCCTTTTGGCCCTCGCGCTCGACGTAAATGGTGGCGTGCACGCGCAGCACCTTCTTGGTCTGCTCAAGCGCATCGCAAATCACGCCCACGGAGTGCGGGATCTCATCACGGGTGCGGCGCAAGACCTTCTCGCGCACAAACTCGGCAACGAGCGTCTCATCGGAAGCGTCGGTACCCATGTCCTCGGGGAACCAACGCGGACCCTCGGGCAAAAAGTGCGCAACGGTCTCGATGAAGGCATCAACGTTAAAGTTCTTGACCGACGACGTCACGATCTCGTCGTCATATTCCATAAGCTCGTGGGCGGCCTTAAGCTGCTCCATGACCTGTGCGGGGTCGGCCTCATCGGCCTTGGTGAGCACCAGGACCTTCTTGCAACGAGCGCATCTGACACGCTCGGCAACCCAGGCGTCTCCCCTGCCGATGGGCTTGGTGGCATCAATCAAAAACGCGACAACATCGACATCGTTCAGCTCGAACAGCGCGCTCTTGTTGAGCTCGGACCCTAGACCGTCCTTGGGCTTGTGGATACCCGGGGTATCGACAAAGACCAGCTGGTAGCCGGGGCGGTTGACGACGGCGCGCATGCGGCGGCGGGTCGTCTGGGCCACCGGCGAGGTGATGGCGACCTTTTTGCCATAGCAGGCGTTGAGCAGCGTTGACTTACCGGCGTTGGGGCGGCCGACCAAGGCCACGAAGCCACTGCGGAAACCGGGCTCAACGTCGCCAAAGCCCGCGAGGCTGTCGTCCTCGTCGCACAGGGCGTCGAGCTCCTCGTCGCTCATGCCCTCAAACGGGTCGAACTCCTCGACTTCCTCATAGGCCTCGGTCGCCTTAGCATCCGGGGACTCGTCGTCCAAAATTTCATCGATAGGCTGCATATTGTCGGACATGGGAATCCCTTTCTAGATAAAGCCGAGCGCGTGGGCAAATACCAGCAAGCCCACAATCGCGGCGGTGATGGAAAGAACGTATACGGAGGCGGCGGCGATATCCTTCGCGCGCTTTGCCAGCGGATGGAGCTCCTGGGTCGCCAGATCGACAATCGCCTCCATGGCGGTGTTGCATAGCTCGCCGTGAATCACCAGGCCACAACAGATGATAATCGTGGCCCACTCGGAAATGTCGAGCCCCACGATGCAGCCGGCAATGACGGTGCACACGCCCGCAACGAGCATGACCTTAATATTGCGCTCGGTCTTGACGGCGGTGACGAAGCCCTCCATGGCGTAGGAGAACGACTTTAAGAAGGACGGATGGTCCTTGTTCGATCCGGGAATCATAGACGGCTCCTAGTCGTGGGCGTGGTTGGTGATGGGGCCGACGTGGACCAGCTTGGGGTCCTCGCCGCGCTCGAGCGCCAGATCGCGCAGGATAGCGTCCTCGCGGGCCTCCATGACCTCGGCCTCGTCGTCCTCGATATGGTCATACCCCAGCAGGTGCAGCATGCCATGCACGAGCATCAGGCGGCACTCGTCGGCAGGGGCATTGCCAAAGCCGGGGGCCTGACGGGCAATGACTTGCGGGGCCAGGATGATATCGCCAAGCTCAAGCGTCTCGTCGGCGGGAATATCCTCGTCAAAGGCCGAGTCGCATTCAAACGAGAGCACATCGGTGGTGCGGTCGATGCCACGCCACTCGTGGTTGAGCTCGTGCATCTCGTCCTCGTCGACATACGAAAGGGAAATCTCGACTTCACGCTCAACGCCTTCGGCGGCAAGCACGACCTCGCAGATGTGTTCTACCTCCTGCGCGTCGAGCAGCGTATCGAGCTCGGCATCGTTGCTGATCAATACACTCAACGGGACTCCTTTCGGTCGCGCGGGCGCTGCTCGCGCACGTCATCATAAGCATCATATGCCTCAACGATACGACCCACTAGGGCATGGCGCACCACGTCGGCACGCTCGAGGTGAGAAAATGCGACATCGTCGACACGGCCCAAAATCTTCTCGACATCCGCCAAGCCACCACGCTGTCTCTTATACACATCTGACGCTGCCGACGATAAGGCTC
>USBX01000081.1 GCA_900552995.1 uncultured Collinsella sp. | reverse complement strand
TCACGCGGCGCATCTTGTTCAGCTCATCCATCAGGTTCTTCTTGTTGTGCAGACGGCCGGCGGTATCGATAAGCACCAGGTCGCTGCCGCGCTTGTCGGCCTCGTCGAGCACGTCGTAGCAAACACTTGCCGGGTCGGAGCCGCGGTCGCGCTTGATGACGGGGACGCCAGCGCGCTGGCCCCACACATCGAGCTGCTCGATAGCGGCAGCACGGAAGGTATCGGCCGAACCGATCACGACGTTCTTGCCGCGGGCGGCCATGGCGCTCGCGATCTTACCGACCGTCGTGGTCTTGCCGGCACCGTTAATGCCCACAAACAGCACGCAGCTCGGCGTATCGGAAAACGGATCGCGCTCGATGGGCACAAAGTGCTGCTCGAGCTGCTCGGCCAGGGCACGACGAAGCTGCGGAGCGGTCTTGAGGTTCTTCTTGGCCGCGGCATCGCGTAGGTCATCGGAGACCTGAATGGCGACCTCGGCACCCATGTCACCCATAACGAGGGTGTCCTCCAAGTCCTCCCAAAAATCCTCGTCGACCTCGCCGCCAAAGTAAAAGACCTCGTTGAGGGCCTCGCGACTGCGCTCAAGTCCGCGCGAGAGAGCGTCAAAGAATCCCATTATGCATTCACGACCTTTCCGGTTTCGCGATCGAGTTTTTGCGAGACGACGCGACTGACGCCGTCGGCTTGCATCGAGACGCCATAGAGGACGTCAGCGTCCTCCATAGTACGGCGCTGATGCGAAATGACCAAGAGCTGCGTATCGGAACGCAACACATCGAGCGCGCCGATGAGCTTGGACAGGTTGGCGTCATCGAGTGCCGCCTCGACCTCGTCCAGCACATAGAACGGCACCGTGCGCGTGCGGTACACAGCAAAGAGGAGGGCGAGCGCCGTCAGGCTCTTCTCGCCGCCCGACATGAGCATCATCTTGGTGATGCGCTTGCCGCGCGGCTGCGCCACGACCTCGATACCCGTCTCGGCAGGATGCTCGGGATCGGTCATCTCCAGATGAGCCTGGCCGCCCGGGAAGAGCATAGCGAAGATCTCGCGGAAGTTCGCGTCGACCTTCTCAAACGTCACCAGGAAGGCCTTCCGCATCTTGCGATCAATGGCCACCGTGATCTTGGTGAGCGCCTTGCGCGCGCTCTCCAGATCGGCCAGCTGCTCCTCGATGTAGTCGGCGCGGCGCTTGAGCTGCTCGTACTCCTCCATGGCAACTTGGTTAACGGGACCAAGGTTGTTGATCTGGCGCACAAGCTGGTTGAGTTCGCGCTCGGCGGCATCGCGGTCCGTGGGCGCCGGAAGCATGAGCGCTTCCTCGAGCACCGTCGTGCCATCGGCGGTAATGGCCTTGATGGCAGCCTCGACCTGCACCTCGAGCTTGCCACGCGCAACCTTGAACTCGTTTTGCGTGGCGGAGGCGGTATCGACCCGCTCCTTAGCGTGGGCAACCTCTGCCTTGGCATCCTCGATGGTCTTCTTGAGCGAAGCGGAGTCCGCCTCCTCCAGAGAGGCCTGGTCACGCAGGCGCGCTGCCCAATCCGACGCGCGTTCCAACAGGGCAGAATAGCGTTCGTGCATGGGGTCGACGCGCAGGCGCAGCAGCTCGAGCGAGCGCGAAGCCTGGCGTGTTCCGCGGATACGACGGTCGATGCCCTCAAGACGATGCTCAAGGTCGGGCACGCGGCCCTTCAGCGAACGCAGGCGCTCGCTCGTCTGGGCCAGGCGCACCTTGGCATCGGCGAGCTTACCGGCGGCCTCGGAATCGTCACGGCGAACGCGGTCGAGTTCGTCGTTGGCCTCGGCAATCTGCAACCCCAGATTGCTTGCCTGCGCGCGAGCCTCGTCACGCGAACGGGTGAGCTCGTCAACGCGCGGGCGCGCAGCGCGAACGGCTTCGGAGGCCTGCTCGCGGCGCTTGGAGATGCGCACGCGCTCGACCTCGGCATTGTTGACGCTTTGCTCCAAGCGGCCGATCTCGGAGAGCAGCGAGCGGCGCTCGCCCTCAAGACGGGCGATCTCGCCGGCGGCATCGCCCTCAGCGGCACGCGCTTCCTCAACGGCCGCATTGGCCTCAACGACCTGGCCTGACACATGTTCAAACACAGCGGCCAAATCGGGCTCAAGCCCCTCCAGCTCGCGGATAAGGCGCTTGCGCTCCAGAGCACCCGAGGCCTCGCCGGCATCGAGGCCCACGCGCACCAGGCCGCCGCAGCTTACGCGAGCGCCATCGGGAGTCACGTAAGTCACGCCGTCAACGACCGGCGCCGACAGCGCGGCAGCAAGATCGTCCACGACGTAATAGCCGCCGAGCAACGCCTCGACGACGGGACCGTAGCCTGCGCGTACGGACAGACGATCAACCAGACGGGTACCGGCAGCGCCCTCAGCGGCGGTAGAGCCGCTCACGCCGCGCGCCACCAGCAGCGCCTCGCCCGAGGCCTTCTTCTGGTCCAGAGCCGCACGACCGGCACGCTCAAGCGCGGACGTATCGTCGAACAGCAGTGCATCGATATCGCCGGCGAGCAATTGCTCAACCAAGCCCTCAAGCTCGTGCGGGGCCTCGAGCACGTCGCCCAGACGACCCGAGACATCGTCGCCCAGCGCGCCCACCAGACGGCTCACCAGCGGCGAGCTGTCTGCCATGCGGGCATCGAGCTTCTTTTGGCTGGCAAGCTCCGAGCGCACCTCGGACAGCTTGTTGCGCGCCTCGCTCTCGCGGGCACGCAAGTCCTTCAGGGCCGCGCGGGCCGTCTCGGTGGCCTCACGCGCATCGGCCTGGGCCTGGCGCGCTTCCTCAAGAGCACCCTCAAGCTCCTCTGCGCGGTTGCGACGGCTCTCAAGCGAGGCCGTGACCTCCTCGAGCTGCTCGTCAACCTGCTCCAGGCGCGAGACATACATGTTGTCCTCGACCTCAGCGTTGCTCAGCGAGTCCTTCACCTTGGCGAGCTCGAGCGCGGCGTTATCGGCCACGCGCTGCACATCGCGTTGCTCACGCGTAAGCTGCGAAATCTGATTGTCGAGCGCCACGCGCCGCTCGTGGAGCTCAGCGGCGGCAGGACCGGCGGCGTCAACGTCCTCCTGGGCCTGCATATGCGCACCGGTCACTTCCTCAAGCTGCGCACGCGCGTCCTCGAGCTCCTCGACCACGCGACGACGCTGATGCTCGGAGCTCGAAATCTGCCCGCGCATGTCAGACAGGCGCGACACCATGTTGTGGCCCTTTTCCTCAAGCAGGCGCATGTCGGAGTTAATGCGACCGACCACGTCTTGCATATGGCGGCGCTGCTCGCCCAGATCGCCCACAAACAGGCCCTTTTCCTCGAGCATGACCTGGAACTTCTCGAGCTCGCGTTCCTTTTCGCCCAAGCGGTACTGCGCAAGCTCAAGCTCGGCAGCACCCTCCTTGGAGCGGCTCTCCAAGTCGTTCCACTGCGACTGCAGCGAACGAAGCTCGTCGACGGCCAGCATCTGCGTAAGCTCGTTCGCGCGCGAGGACAGCTCTTTGTACTTGCGCGCGCGGTCGACCTGACGCTCCAGCGGTCGCAGCTGACGGGCGATTTCCTTATTGATGTCGCGGGCACGCGTCAGGTGCTCGTCCATTGACTTAATCTTTTTGAGCGCGCGCTCCTTGCGGCGCTTGTGCTTGGAGATGCCGGCGGCCTCCTCGATGAGGGCGCGACGCTCCTCGGGGCGGCTCTGCAAAATGGCGTCGAGCTTGCCCTGGCTGATGATGGAATGCGTATCCTTGCCCAGGCCCGAATCGTGCAGGATGTCCTGAATGTCCATCAGGCGGCACGGACTCGAGTTGATGAGGTACTCGCTTTCGCCCGAGCGATACATACGACGGGTGATGGCAACCTCGTCAAAATCGACGGGCAGCATATGGTCCGAGTTATCGAGCACCAGCGTGACCTCGGCGACACCCACCGGCTTGCGCGCTGACGAGCCAGAGAAGATGACATCCTCCATGGCCTGGCCGCGCAGCTGCTTGGCGCTCTGCTCGCCCAGGACCCACAGAATCGAGTCAGAGATGTTCGATTTTCCCGAGCCGTTAGGACCGACGATGACGGTCAGGCCCGGCTCAAACGTCATATGGGCGCGGTCGGCAAACGACTTGAACCCTTTGAGCGTGAGGGACTTGAGATACACGGTTCCTCGCTTACACGTGCTTCTTGTTCAGAATCACGCCGTTGGTGGTGTAACCCATGCGGTCGAGCGCTTCGAGCGCGGCGGCTCCCTCGGCTTCCTTCTTTGAGGAGCCGGAGCCGCGACCCTGGCGAATACCATCGATCAACACCACGGCGGTAAAGGTGGGCGCATGCGCCGGGCCCTCGGAGCCAACGAGCTTGTACGCCGGGGGTTCGTGACCGTCGGCTTGCACGCACTCCTGCAAAAACGACTTGGGGTTCGCGGGATGCTCGGCGCGCTCGGAAGCCAAATGCGGCTTAAGCGTACGATGGATAAACTCCGCCGCAACGTCCCAGCCGGCATCCAGGTACAGTGCGCCCACGAGCGACTCGTAGACGTTCTCGAGCGCCGAATGCAGGCCGCGCGCACCGGTACCGGTCTCGGAGGCACCAAAGATGATGATGTCGTCGATGCCCAGCTCGTGAGAAACCTCGGACAGCGTAGCGCCCGAGACAAGCGACACCTTCAGGCGCGTGAGCTTGCCCTCGTCAAACTCAGGATAGGACTCAAACAGGGAGCGTGCGACCACAGCACCCAAAATGGAATCGCCCAAGAACTCAAGGCGCTCATAGCTGGCAGAAACCGGCTGGCCCTCGACTGCCGAGGGATGCGTAAGGGCCGCGCGCAGCAGCACCTTATTATTGAACTCGTGCCCCAGGATTTCCTGGGCACGCGTAAGTCGTTCGGATAAAGCCAAGACCTAGGCCTCCCTGGCGTTTTCGATCGCGTCGACGGCGTCGGCGACAGAGTTGAGCGAGAGCAGGGTCTCGTCATCGATCTCGAGATTGAACTCGTCCTCGATAGCCGTAACCAGTTGCAGGCGCTCGAGCGAGTTGGCATCGAGGTCGTCAAAGGTGGTCTCATCGCTAATTTCGGCAACATCGACGCCCAGAACGTCAGCAGCGACCTCGGCGATCTTGTCGAAGATTTCGGAGCGGTCCATAGCGCTTCCTCTCATAGTGCATGAATACCAAAAGAATGGTACCGCCCGGGCGGTACCAAGACACGGTTCTGATTCTACCCCACGACGTGCGCCCCAAGACGCATAACGCCGCTGTTATAAAACTGTCTCTTATACACATCTCCGAGCCCACGAGACACTCGCTAA
>USBX01000080.1 GCA_900552995.1 uncultured Collinsella sp. | reverse complement strand
GTCGAGGCCGCCGTTGATTACGATGACGAAGAGCTGATGGACAAGATGCAGAAGGCCGCCCGCCTGCTGCGCAGCCGTCGCTTTGCTATTTCCAAGGAGGAGGAGGCCAAGGCCGAGCGCATGGCGAACATCGAGCGCGCCATCAAGCTCCTTGACCTCAAGCCCAAGATGGAGCAGAAGGAAATGTCCGACCTGCTGGGCATGCGCCTTCGTGAGCTCGATGGCCTGATGGCCGAGGCCGAGGCTGCCGATCTGGTCGGCCGCATCGACGACGCCGAGGGCGATATGCGCAAGATCGTTGTCTTCGCTGCCGAGGATGCCGCTGAGGGCCTGACCGAGCTTGCCAACAAGAAGGAGAAGCTCCTGCCCGAGCTTTCTTACGAGGAGGCCACCGAGCTGATGGCCGCTCTCGATAAGGTTATCGCTCCGCTCGTCGCCATGGGCCTGGACGAGGACCGCGGTCCTCGCGGCGGCCGTGACGAGCGCGGTGGCCGTGGCGGCGACCGTGGCGGTCGCGGCGGCTTTGGCGGCAACCGTGGTGGCTATGGCGATCGCGGTGGCAACCGTGGCGGCTTCGGCGGCAACCGTGGTAACGACCGCGGCGGTCGCGGTGGCGACCGTGGCGGCCGCAACGGTGGCGGCTTCCGCGGCAACCGTTTCTAGTTGGGTTACGCGGTTTTACCAAATCGCGTAACTAGTTGACGCTGCAAACCCGCCAGGGCGGCAATCTGCCTTTCAACTTCGGCGGCATGACCAGAAGGTCAATGCCGCCTTGTTTCAAGGCACCTTGCTCGCTCTGGCGGGTTTTCGCTGACTTCGCCAAAACATCGGCGTTGCCCGACTAGTCGTTTTGGCACTTGGGGACGTTCCTTAAGTGCCGGCACTTGGGGACACTCCTTGTGTCGACTAGTCATTTAAGAACGTCCCCAATGACTATCCTTCCCGTAACCTTTCCGCAACAATTTGCCCTTCGCGCCGCTCGCCTCCGCTCGCAACGTCCCCTGCGCTACACTTAGTCGCACTGTGGCGCTGCGCGCCGCGCCCGACCCAAGGGGGACACTCATGAAGAATACTCAGCTGCTGCTGATTAACGATATGTGCGGCTACGGCAAGGTCGCGCTTTCCGCCATGCTGCCGGTGCTGTCGCACATGGGCTACCGTATCCATAACCTGCCGACGGCGCTCGTTTCCGACACGCTCAACTATCCCAAGTTCTACATCCACGACACCACCGAGTACGTGCGCCAAAGCCTCGCTATCTGGGAGGAGCTCGGCTTTGAGTTCGACGCCATCTCGACCGGCTTTATCGTGACCGAGGAAGAGACACGCATCATCTCGGACTTTTGCCACCGCCGTGCGCAAAAGGGTACCAAGGTGTTCGTCGACCCCATCATGGGCGACAACGGCAAGCTCTATGCGGGCGTGCCCGAGTCCACGATTGGCCTTATGCGGCACCTGCTGGAGTGCGCCGATTACGCGGTTCCCAACTACACCGAGGCCTGTCTGCTCACCGATACACCTATTGCAGAGCAAATTACGCCCGATGAGGCCCGCGCCCTTGTGGACGCCGTGCGCGAGCTGGGTGCCAAGTCGGTGGTCATTACGAGCGCCGTAGTCAATGGCACGAACGCGGTTATCGGTTACGACCGTGTAGCGGGGGAGTACTTTACGATTCCCTTTGAGCTCATTCCGGTGTATTTCCCCGGTACGGGCGATACGTTCTCGGCTGTGTTGATGGGTCGCGTGATGAGCGGCTGGACGCTTCGGCGCGCCACGGCCGATGCCATGCGTGTGGTGGCTGAGCTTATCGAGCGCAATGCCGACCAAGAGGACAAGTCGGCCGGCCTTCCCATCGAGGCCTGCCTGGATGTGATTGACCATGAGTAACGCTGGCGAGAATGGCATCAAGCCTGCGGGCGAGAACAAGCCGCTCGGCGCTCCGCGTGGCAAGCGTCCGCGTATTCGCGTGAGCTGCGTGGACCAGCTGGGTGCGTGCCGTTGTCACCATGGTCACAAGCCGGGTGACGTTTTTGACTTCGACCGAGACCGCGGCAAGATGTGCGCAATGGCCTGCCATGCGGGCTTTCCCTATATCGATATCCTGCGCTATGGCGGAACCGTGCCCGGCAACGAGCCTGGCACGGCAAAGTTCTGCTGCCCCGAGGTCGATACGCTGAACGTTTGGCTTGCCGAGATCGTCGACGAATAGCCGGATGCGACAAAGGGGCGGTCCCTTTGTCGCATCCGCCGATGGTGCCCCTTCTTTTTTGCCTATAATCCTAAATCTCTGCATTTCATCCGATATTAGGTTCTAAAAACTCTGCATTTCATCGATAATCAAGCATATAAACTTTGCATTTCATTTGATGACACTGAGGGGAGAGCCTATGCTGCGTAGGAAAATAGCGGCAGAGCTGGAGCGTTGGCTGAAGTCTGCCGAGCAAAAGGCCTTATTCATTACGGGTTCTCGCCAGATCGGCAAAAGCTATTCGATTCGCGCATTTGGCAAAGCCAGCCATGCAACCTACATCGAGCTCAACCTCATGGAAAACCGCCAGGCAAAAGATGCTCTTCTCGAGGCGCGAGATGCCGATGATTTCATCAGCAGGGTGACGCTTCTTTCGGGAAAGCCGATGGTGCCAGGCAAAACGCTCGTGTTTATCGATGAGGTCCAAGAGGCCCCCGACATCATGACGATGGCAAAGTTCCTTGTTGAGGACGGGAGGTGTCGCTGGGCGTTTTCGGGGTCAATGCTCGGGACCCAGTTCAAGGGCGTTAGGTCCTATCCCGTGGGATATGTTCACGAGCTTAGGATGTTCCCGCTCGATTTTGAGGAGTTTTGCTGGGCGATCGGGGTGAGCGAGGGAGCTCGCCAAACGATACGCGACGCGTGTATCAGCGAGAAGCCCATTCCTGATTACATTCACGACGCGATGATGGCAAACTTCAGGACCTATACCGTTGTCGGCGGAATGCCGGAGGTCGTGCAGCGTTTCCTTGACACGCAGGGCGACCTTGCCTCTGTTCGTCAGCTACAGTCAGAGCTCAACGAACAGTACCGGCGGGATATCTCCAAGTATGCAAACGGGCGAGCCCTGCAGGTGCAGAGCATCTACGATCAGCTCCCTATTATGCTCGAGGGCGAAAACAAACGCTTCGTGCTCAATTCCATTGACCCCAAGGCGCATTACGACAAGTACCAGCGAGATTTTGTCTGGCTTGTCGATGCCGGCGTTGCTCTCAAAGCCGATATCGTAACCGAGCCAAAATCGCCCCTGCTCAAGACGGCGCGGCCATCGCAGTTCAAGCTATATCAATCGGATACGGGCATGTTGATGGCGCGCTACCCCGTTGGAGTCGCCCAGGCGGCGTATCTTGATAGCAAGGAGCCCAATCTGGGCGGCATTTACGAAAACGTGGTGGCTCAGCAGCTGGCTGCCCAAAATCGCCAGCTTTACTACTATCAGACAAAAAAGCGCGGCGAAGTGGACTTTGTGGTCGACGGACCGGATGGGACGGCTGTCCCGATCGAGGTTAAATCGGGCTCCTATTACCACGCGCACGCTGCGCTCGGTCATGTGCTTGATACGGCCGAATATGGCGTAAGGCTCGGGATTGTTTTCTCGAGAGGCAACGTTGAGCGCAACGGAGCTGTTCTTTATTTGCCGCTATATGCGACCTGGGTCCTTTCGGATGTTTTGGGCGACTCCCGTGCCGAGGGGATAAAGCTGGAGGTCAAGCCGGTCTAGGGCCAGTCCCGAATGTGACAAAGGGGCAGTCTCTTGGTCGTATCGAGTTCCACTGCCCGAGAAAATGGGCGTGGATTTTCTCCCGTTTAGAGCGCACTTGGACGCTCAAAGTGGGAGATTTTCCACGCTCGATCTGTATACGAGAGAAAATCCACGCTCGATGTATACCGATGACGCGGTTCGCGCGGTTTGTGCGCCCGCGAACCTACATCTGCTCGAGCATGGCAGTGCAACCGTCGAGCACGTCGCGGTAGGTGGCATCGAAGTTACCGGTGTACCAGGGATCGGCCACGTCGCCGGGGCGCTCGGTCCAATCGAGCAAGCGCGTAATTTTGCCGTCGGGGTCGTTGCCAAAGATGCGACGCAGGCCACGCGCGTTCTCAGCATCCATATAAACAATGTGATCCCAGTTGCCATACTCTGTGCGACGCACCTGGCGGGCACGGTGCGCAACGACGGGAATCCCGACCTCGCGTAGCTTGGCAACGGTACCGTGATGTGGCGGGTTGCCGATCTCCTCGGTCGAGGTCGCGGCGGAATCAATGACAAACTCGCCCGCGCGCCCGGCGCGGTGCACCAGCTCGGTAAACACCGATTCAGCCATCGTCGAGCGGCAGATATTTCCATGACAGATAAACAGTACACGTTGCATATGCGGTTTCCTTTCGATCGCCATCATCGAGCTCGAGTATCGCATCTACGCCTATGCCCTCGCCCGCCTGCGCTCCCAGCGAGCCAACTTGATCGTCACCAGCGTGAGCATCCAGGCCACAAGCGAGAACGCGGCGCCCACTGCGCCCACGTACGCAATGCCAATGCTGCTTACCACGGCGCCGCCCACTGCGGTGCCAAACGAGATACCGACGTTAAACGCCATGGGCTCAACCGAACTTGCGAGTACCATCGACTTGGGATGGCGGCTGCGCGCCACGTCCATAAAGTGTGTGATGCACGACACCGAGAACAGGTACATGAGCAGCGCCAAGCTAAAGACAAAGGCCAGCGCGAGTGGCATAGTGCCGCCCACAGCGAACAGCCCGAGTAACGCCGCAGCCTGCAGCACAAACGTCACAAGCAGCGCCTTCATGCCAAAGCGCGCATCGATCCATCCGCCCAGGATGTTCGAGATCAGGCAGAACACGCCATAGGCCATAAGCGTGGTGCTCGCCTGGACAGTGCCCATACCCAGCACCTGCTCCAGATAGGGCGTCACGTAGCCGTAGAATACGTAGACCGAGCCCACGCCAAACAAGAAGATGAGCATGCCGGTGATGATACTCGGCTCGCGTAGTAGCCCCGCCTGCTCGCGGAAGGTGGCGGGCTCATCGGTCTGCCCGGCGCGAGGCATAAACGCCACGAGCGCGCTACAGATCAAAACGGCAAAGGTCAGCGTGCCGTACATGGCCACGTGCCAATCGAGTGTGTCGGCCACAAACTTGCCAATCGAGGTCACAAAGACCATCGCCACGGAAAACGCGCCGTACACGACCGAGATGGCAAGTGAGGTTTGCTGCGGGGATAGCAGCTCAGGGATGTACGTCACGCCCACGGCGAGCAGCGCACCCGAGACAGAGCCCAGGACAATGCGTGAGATAAATAGCACCTGGAAGTTGGGAGCCAACGCCATGACCAGGTTGCCG
>USBX01000079.1 GCA_900552995.1 uncultured Collinsella sp. | reverse complement strand
GTATCGGGCGGCGCCCGCATGCAGGAGGGCGTGACCTCGCTTATGCAGATGGCCAAGATTTCTGCGGCGGTTAGGCGCCACAGCGAGGCGGGCGGCCTGTACATCACGGTACTCACCGACCCCACGACCGGAGGCGTAACCGCGAGCTTTGCCATGGAGGGCGACATTATCCTGGCCGAGCCCGATGCCCTGACAGCATTTGCCGGCCCGCGCGTGATCGAGCAGAACATGCACAAGCGTCTGCCCAAGGGATTCCAGCGTTCCGAGTTTTTGCTGGAGCACGGCTTTTGCGATGCCGTTGTTCCGCGTGGTGAGATTGCGCTCACGGTAGGCGAGCTGCTGGCGCTGCACGAAGGGCACGCGCCCGGCCTGGGGGCACCGCATGAGATCGTGCATACGGGTCGTCGCGACAAAAAGCTGGGACACTTGTTTAAGCGCTCGGCCGCACCAAAAAGCGCGCTCGAAATCGTCAAACAGACTCGCTCGGCGAACCGCGCCACGGCAGGCGAGATGATCTCGTTGGGTCTCGACGGATTCGTAGAGCTGCACGGCGACCGCTACTTTGGCGACGATGCTGCCGTGGTGGGCGGCATCGGCTGGAAAGACGGGCGACCCGTGACGGTTATCGCCATCGAGCGCGGTACCACGACCAAAGAGCGCATGCGTCGCAACTTTGGTATGGCACATCCCGAGGGCTACCGCAAGGCACGTCGCCTGATGCACCAAGCCGAGAAATTTGGTCGGCCGGTTCTGTGCCTGGTTGATACTTCGGGCGCGTTTTGCGGCATCGGTGCCGAGGAGCGCGGCCAGGGCGAGGCGATTGCCCAGAATCTCATGGAGATGAGCGGCCTTAAGACGCCGATTGTCTCGGTGGTGACAGGCGAGGGCGGCTCTGGTGGCGCGCTGGCGCTGTCCGTGGCCGACCGCATCCTGATGCTCTCGAGCTCGGCCTATTCGGTCGTGAGCCCCGAGGCCTGTGCGTCGATCCTGTGGAAGGATACCGAGCGCGCGAATGAGGCCGCTGAGGCGCTTAAGCTCACGGCCCCCGATCTGTTGGCGCTCGGCATCATCGACGGCATCGTTGACGATAGGGGCCTGTCGCATGAGGAGATCGCCGGTGTCGTCATGTCCTCGGCATTTGATGCCTTCGATACGCTTGGGCAGCTCGACGAATCGACCCTCACAAACCTCCGCTACGAAAAGTACCGCGCAATCGGTCAGTACCGCACGATGTGACAAAGGGACAGCCCGCATGTCACATTGGGAAAGGCGTTCCATGTCACAAGTTTCTAACACCTCGTTTACAACGACGGTTTCATCAAACGCCATGGCCGTGGTGGACTATCTGTCCAAAAGCATGATGTCGGCGCTGCCGTTTATTGTTTGCGCGGCGTTGTTCCGCACCGCCGCCGTCATTATGGGCGAAGGCATGCTGGGCCTGTGGTCTGCCGATTCCGAAATCTATCGCCTGTTCTACAGTTGGCTCTATAACGCCGGCTACTACTTTTTGCCCATTTATCTTGGTTGGGCGGCCGCCCGCCAGCTCGGTTGCTCGGAGCAGCTGGGCATGATGCTGGGCGGCGTATTGATTGCGCCCGATCTGCTTAAGCTCGTCGATGCCGCATCGACGACGGGGGCAGCGATGACTTTCGTGTATGGTCTGCTTCCCGCGCCGGTCAACGATTACACAACGACTGTTATTCCGGTTCTCATCTCGGTGCCCGTGCTATGGCAGGTGGAGCGTTTCTTTAAGCGCACTATCCCTCAGGCTGTGGCGTTTTCTTTTGTACCGTTTGCAACCATGCTTGTCATGGTTCCGGTGTCGCTGTGTGTTACGGCGCCGGCAGGCAGCTATCTGGGCATGCTGTTGGGCCAGCTTATGTTTATGCTTGGCAATTCCGGTGGCATCGTGTCGCTGCTCACGCTCATGGGGCTTGCCGCGGGCTGGGAGTTCCTAAAGATCGCGGGTGTCAGCAACGTTGTCCTATCGCTCGCCTATGCGCAGTTTATGAGTGTGGGAACGGATTCGTGCATCCTGATCGCCGCGACGATGGCAACGTTCGCCGTTTGGGGTATGCCCTTTGGCGCGTCGCTCCGCGTTGCGGATAAGGACGAGAAGGCGCTCATGCTGGGCTATTCAATCTCGGGTATTCTTGGCGGCGTAAGCGAGCCAGCGCTGTACGGATGCGGCTTTAAATATGGCAGGTGTCTGACGTGCATGGCCGTTGGCGGCGCCGTCGGAGGCCTTGTTGCGGCCGTAGGCCACGTTACGGCTTATACCATCGGTATGACGAATGTTCTTATGGTCATTGGCTTTGCCACGGGCGGCATCTCGAATCTGCTGTGGTGCTGCGCTGCCGGCGGCGCAGCATTTGCGGTGTCTGCGGCGCTGAGCTGCTGTTTTGGCGTGGTGCCGACAAAGATGCAGGCGGCAGAAGACGCAGCTGATTCGCTCGAAACAGTGGCGAGCGCTGCTGAAGCAAGCGCATAAATCTGTGCGACAAAAGGACGATTCCTTTGTCATATTCCAAGGCTGCGGCCCGTGTGGGCTGCGGCCTTTTTGTATCTGGAGGACAAAGTGGCTACACTACAATCCGTTTGAGCAATAGATATATAGATAGTACCGTGGGGGCGGATGTAGATGGTCGAGTGGATTGTTAAGCGTGCGCAGGGCGACCGTGCGCGCGTGGGCACGTTGACGGGCATAGTGTGTATTCTCGCCAATGTTGCGCTTTGCGCTGCGAAGGGTGCAATTGGCGTGCTGTCGGGATCGGTTTCGATTGTGGCGGACGCCATGAACAACCTGTCCGATGCCAGCTCGAACATCGTGAGCGTGCTTGGCTTTAAGCTGGCGGGCAAGCCGGCCGACCCCGAGCATCCTTACGGACATGGCCGCTACGAGTATCTCTCGGGTCTGGTCGTGGCGGCGCTCGTGCTGCTGATTGGCGTTGAGCTGGTGAAGTCCTCGGTTGAGCGCATCATCCACCCCGAACCTGTCGAGTTCTCGCTTGCCCTGGTGGCAGTCTTGGTGCTTTCGATGATTGTTAAGCTCTGGATGGCGGCCCTCAACCAAAAGCTCGGCGATCGCATTGAGTCCGAGACGCTGCATGCGACCGCTCAGGACTCAAAGAACGATGTCCTAGCTACGGGTGCCGTGCTGGCGTGCGCAATTGTTTCGCAGGTGACGCACATCAATCTTGACGCATGGGTCGGCCTTGCCGTTGGCGCCTATATCGGCTGGAGCGGCTTTGAGCTCATCCAGGATACGGTGAGCCCGCTTTTGGGCCAGGCACCCGATCCAAAGCTGGTCAAGCACATTCGAGACAAGATCATGAGCTACCCCGGCGTTTTGGGCGTTCACGATTTGATGGTTCACGACTACGGCCCGGGCAGGAAGTTCGCAAGCGCTCACGCCGAGATGGCAGCCGAGGCCAGCCCGCTGGAAAGTCACGACACGCTCGATAACATCGAGCAGTCGTTTAGGGTCGAAGACGGCATGATCGTCACGCTCCATTACGATCCCATCGTGACCGACGATCCAAAGGTGGCGAGCATGCGTCTGCGCATCAACGCTATGGCTCAAGAGATTGATAGCCGCCTCTCGATCCACGACCTACGCTGTGTTCCGGGCCCCACGCATACCAACGTGATCTTTGACTGCGTACGTCCCTCGGATTTGGCGATGAGCGCCGAGGACCTGAAGCGCGCGTTGGCGAAACGGGTCGAATCGGAATATCCCAAGTCGGTCGCCAAGATCACGATTGACGAGGACTACGTAGGCCATACCCACGAGTAGGGCTGTGCCGAAAAAGCAAGTTATGCAGAAGGGGAGAGCATGAAGCGCCTATACCTACTCCGCCACGGTCAGACGGAGTTCAACGTCAAAAAGCTGGTCCAGGGCCGCTGCGATTCACCGTTGACCGACCTGGGCCGCAAACAAGCGGGAATGGCAGCCGCATGGCTCAAGGCCCACGACGTCGTCCCCGATAAAGTGGTCTCTTCGCCCTTAGGCCGAGCCATGGACACGGCAAGTCTCGTCGCAACCGAACTCCTCGGCCGGGATGCAGCAGTCGAGCCCTGCGAAGGCATCATCGAGCGCAGCTACGGCACCTTCGAAGAAGGCCCCCACGACGCCCTACCCACCGACGTCTGGGATCCAGGCGAGGACTTGGTCCCCTTCGGAGGAGAAGGAAGCCGCGCGCTGCAAGAGCGCATGGTGGGCACCCTCACCAATCTCATGGGCGCCGAGGGCATCGAAACCCTCCTAGCAGTAAGCCACGGCAGCGCCAGCCGCCAATTCATCAAGGCTGCAGCCCCAGAGGGCTTCGAGCTCCCAACAAAACTCCCCAACTGCGCCATCATGATTTTTGATTTCGATGAGGCAAAGCCACAAGCAGAGGGCGAGCCAATGCAATGCAAGTTCACCCTCCAGCAAATAGTGGACCCCCAACAAAGTAATTAGCTGAGCGAGCAGAGTTAAGCAGACATCAACGTGTCGTCTCCCGAGCTTGGCAGAGGGGCGGCGAAATATATTAAGTTTGTCGCGAGTTCCGCACGCAAAGGAAAGCACTTAATGTGCTTTCCGTCTTGCGCAGGACTGTAGAGCAGCAAACTTAATATATTTCGCCGCCCCTCTGCCAAGCCCAAGCGACTCCACGCACTTTACCTGCGTAAACAATGTGAGTGAAATATGAATCTCGATGGATACGCCCGCAGCCGTGTATACTAAACAGCTGTGTGAAACCAGGGGAGTATTCTGGCTGGACAAAATGCCTGCTTAATAGGGTTGTCAGGTAGCCCGGGCGAAATACAAGGCTGGGGAGCACGTCGTGTAAGTAGTGGTCCTCTAGGGGCGTACGCTCGGTGGTGTACGCATTGTCCCAAGACCACGCGAGAGTTGGGATCATATCTTGATCAGCATGATTCTCGGCCGCAAGATTGGCATGACCCAGGTTTGGGACGAGGACGATAACGTCGTTCCCGTCACGGTCATCCAGGCTGGCCCCTGCGCTGTCTCGCAGGTTAAAACTCAGGCAACCGACGGCTATGACGCCGTCCAGATCGGTTTCGGCGACATCAAGGCCAAGAACGTGAACAAGCCCATGGCTGGTCACTTCGCCAAGGCTGGCGTCGAGCCTGTCCGCTTCCTTCGTGAGGTCCGCGTCGAGAACGGCGAGGAGCACAAGGTCGGCGAGGTCGTCACCGTCGCTGATTTCGCTGATGTCGAGAAGGTCGACGTCATCGGTACCTCCAAGGGTAAGGGCTTCCAGGGTCGCATCAAGCGCTGGGGTCAGCGCCGCGGTCCTATGACGCATGGTTCTCACTTCCAGCGTCACCCCGGTTCTATCGGTCAGCTGTCTCTTATACACATCTCCGAGCCCACGAGACACTCGCTAATCTCGTA
>USBX01000078.1 GCA_900552995.1 uncultured Collinsella sp. | reverse complement strand
GGGCCAAATCTCAATAGGCGCCTCTTCGTTGTTGGGCATGAGGGCGATGGAGCGCGCGGGCTCGGCATGGAGCGCGCGGGCCATAAGGCCGTCGCGAGTGAGCGCGGCGACCGGTGCGGTAGCGAGCTCGGGCGCGCGGCGCAGCTCGCCGACCAGCGTCATGGCGTCGTGCATGAGCGAAAGCGGCGTCTCGGTGGTGTCTGCGACCACGGCAACGCCGGCGACAGCACCCGCATGGTCCAGCACGGTGGCGGACTTGGCGGCGCAAAAATCGACAAAGCGCTTGTAGCCGGCACACTTAACCATGCGTTCAGCGGTCTTGCGGGCGGCGGGGTCGATGTCCACGGCCACGATGCGCACCTGGCGCTCGCGCGCTGCCGCCTCGCGCTCGCGTGCCTCGGCGAGCAGCTGCTCCCACAGGGCGGCGTCGTGCAGCTGCCAGCCCTCAAAGCCCCAGTGCTCGCGGGCGGCGCCCGGAGCGCGGTCGGTTAGGATATTCACGGCCTCTAGCAGCAGGCCGCCGCCGGCGCACGAGGCGTCGACCAGCGTGGGCAGGGCTTCGTTCTCGTAATCGTCGGCCGTTAACTCGCGCTCGCACAGTGCAGTCCAGCCGACCTGCGCCAGCACCAGGGCGGCGTAGTCGGGGCGCAGCACGTGTGTGCCCTCGCCGGCGCGGGTCGCGGCGGACGGCAGGCGCTTGAACAGCGGGTCGCCCGAAAGGTCCAGGCTTATGCTCGCGCGGCGCTGACGCAGCGAAAGCAGCAGGCGAACGTCGGGATCGGCGGCGTCGACATCGGCGCGACGGCCCGTGGTCTCGGCCAGACGGTCGCATAGCGCGTCCTTGGCGCGCAGGGCCGAGAAGCGTGTGTTGCGCAGCTGCTCGGTCACGCCGCGGGCGGTGATGGCGATGGTGGCCCCGGGGCGGACGATGCTCTCCCAGGCGATGTCGTAAACGCCGTCGTACAACTCATCGGCATCCTGCGCCTCAAAGCGCCCAAGCACCACAAACACGCGGCTGGCCAGGCGCGACCACAGGCAGGCGCGGTAGCCTTCTTCGAGCTCGCCCTCAAACGTAGCGCGGCCCTTCAGGCGGCGGACATGCGAAAGCCCGAGCCGCTTGAGCTCGTCGGCGAGTGCGGATTCAAAGCCCTCGGGGCAGCTTGCATAAAATTCCATGGGTGACCTCTCTGGTTGCGTCGCTCCATTATATGATGGATGCTTCGTTTACTCTCGCCCCCGAAAGGAACCCATATGATTGATGCGTGCCCCGATTCCGCCGTGCTCTTTTTTGACGTGGACGGCACGCTGACGTCGTTCGATCCCGACAGCATGACCGATAAGGACTTCTCGGCGGTGCGTCCCTCGCAGGCGGTCATCGAGGCGTTTCATCGCCTGCGCGATGCGGGGCACAAGGCGTTTATCTGCACGGGTCGTCCCTTGTGGCTGATTGCGGACAGCCTGCGCGCGCTCGACCCTGCGGGTGTCGTGGCCATGGCGGGCGCCACGCTCGAGGTCGAGGGGCGTGTGGTGCACGAGGATTGCATTGACGGGGGCATTGTCGAGGAGCTTGCGCGTCGCATTGTTGCGGCAGGGTTCGAGGCCTTTTTCGAGGCCAACGAGGCAACCTTTGCGCTGGAGCCTGCGGGCGTTGAACAATCGTCTTTGATCGGCACCGCCGTGGTGCATAGCGCCGAAGAAATGCGCATCGACGGTCATCTGCGTGTGGGCAAGGTGTGCCTCAACGCGCCCGGCTTGGCTCGCGTGGCCAACGACGACGGCTTTATCGATCGCAACTTTGAGCTGTGCAATACCGGCGGCCAGAATCGCGAGCTGAGCCCCAAGGGTATCGACAAGGGCGTGGGCGTGGCACGTGCGCTGGAGTATCTGGGCCGCACGGGCAACGAGCGCACCTTTGGCTTTGGCGATTCGGGCAACGACCTGGGCATGCTTGCCGCCGTCGAGACGGCTGTGGCCATGGGCAACGCCATGCCCGAGGTCAAGGCGGTCGCCGACTACGTGACCGACGATGTCGCACGCGATGGCACCGTCACAGCGATGCAGCATTTCGGCCTCATCTAATGAATCCCGCGTTCTGACGTTTGCTCAAACTGCGACTCTTTGCTTTTGCATGCTCAATCGATTTATCAATTCAAACACTGGGGTGTTTATACCGTTCGCCGAGAAGATAAAAAACCGCAGTTCACGCCTTGATAAACGTAGGTAAAGTGTTTAGCAGCTCAACGCCCATATGCAAGCGAAAGGAATCAGGCAGATGGCAATCAAGGTGTTCGCTGACGGTGCAAACCTCGAGGGCATGCTCGACATGTACGAGAACGGCAACGTTCAGGGTTTCACGACTAACCCGTCCCTTATGAAGAAGGGCGGCGTGACGGATTACCGTGCGTTTGCCAAGGAGGTCCTGGCCCACATCACCGATGTGTCCGTGTCGTTTGAGGTCTTTGCCGACGACGTCGAGACCATGGAGGTCGAGGCCCGCGAGATCGCTACTTGGGCCGAGAACGTCTACGTCAAGATTCCGTGCGTGACCACCAAGGGTGAGTCCACCGCCGAGCTGGTGCGCAAGCTTTCCGCCGACGGCATCAAGGTCAACGTCACCACCATCTTTACGCCTGCGCAGGTCGACGAGATGGTCGAGGCCGTTGACGCCGAGACGCCATCCATCATCTCGCTCTTTGCCGGCCGTATCGCCGACACCGGCGTTGATCCCATTCCGTTTATGACGGAGTCGGTCAAGAAGGCCGCCGCCAAGCCTAACTGCGAGGTCCTGTGGGCGTCCACGCGTGAGCTTATCAACATTTACCAGGCAGAAGCCTGCGGTTGCCAGATTATCACGGTGCCCAACGGCATCCTGGCCAAGCGCAAGAACATCGGCCGTGACCCGTACGAGGTTTCGCTCGATACCGTGCGCGGCTTTGCCAAGGATATCGCCGCTTTGGGCTTCCATATTCTGCCGTAAGCAAAGGTACCCCCTCCGGCGACGTGCAAAATCGCGAATATTCAGCACGGTAAAGGTTTTTTATCAGCTTTTATCAGTTTTTACCAGTTGCTCGAAGCACGGAATGGCCCCCGTTTTGGCTCTAAAAACGTCAAAACGGGGCCATTTTTGCTTTTATAGCTTTCTGAGACGCCGCGGTGGTGGTTCGCCCTATCGGCTCTGCGCCCGGCCGAGAGGGGGAAAGTCGAGCCCTACTCTGACCACCCGGACGTACTCTTGCCCGAACCGGCCGCTTTATGGGACGCATGTCATGCGTCTGAGCTGAGGTTTCATGCAGTAGGTAGCCGGGTTGCTGTTGATTTACTCGGATCTACTCAGACTTACTCGAACCTACTCTGTCCGAGCGGGGCCCAAATGGTAAGGGGCTATTAGGGGGCTGAAGAGCTATAGGGAGCTCGAAGAGATGACATCGGCTCCCGAGCGCATGACTTCCCCCAGCATCCTGATTCCTCGGTCAAGCTCGATCTGCTTTTCGAAGTAGTCGGCGTGCTCAAGGAAGCGCTCGCGCAGGGTGCGCAGGCCTGCCGCCTTTTCCGACCTCGCGTCCGCATCGCTGACGATTCTGTTGAAGCAGAGCACGAGCGCGGTGAAGTCGTGGATGACGGGGAAGCGCTTCGTAAGGGCGACGAGCTCCTGGTCGATTCCGAGCTCCTCCCGCGCGGCCGTCGCGATGGAGCCGACGGGCTTCTGTAGGCGCTGCCCGATCGTGTTCAGAACGTTGCCGTTATGAGCGGCCGCGTTGCGCAGGGCCTTCACGGGGAACAGGAACTGCTTGACGGATTCGGCCTCCTGGCTGCGTTCCCTCCTGAGGTCGTAGAAGTAGAACTTGTAAAGCGCGATGATTCCCCCGAAGGAGACGAGTTCCAGGTAGTTCCAGACGTACATGTCCTCGCGTCTGCCGTACTTATTCGCGAGGTCCCGGGTGTAGTTCGAGTCTCCGAGGTACGAGATGCTGCGCTCGAGGTGCTCCGGGTCTATCCCCAAAGTCTGATCCTCGGCGATGTGGAGCATCTCGAGGAAGAGCATCGCCCGCTCGCTGCCGCCCACCCCATCTAGCCGGTCGGCGATGGCCTTCATCCTCTCGACGGTGGCTTCTGACCCGTTTGGATCGAACCGCTCCTCCAGCATCCTCTCCTTACGCACCCTCTCGTGGGCGAAGAGGAGGTCGAGGACCTCCTTCCCGTCGGCGCCGTCGTCCATCATCGTCCGGTTTAGATGGACCTTCATATAGTGCTCGATGTCAAGCGTCATCGAGAGGATGTGCTCGCGGAGGTGGTGGTCGAGTCTGGTGAGCTCGGCGAGGTAGGCGAAGTCTAGGTTGACGTAGCGTCCGTAGCCCTCCGACGCGGGGCTACGATACGTTGAGAAGCACTTCGCAAACGCCTTGACCTTGAAGAAGAAGTTCTTGTCGCGGAGGAACGCGACTGCATCCTCGGGGCTCATTATGTCGAAGCGGACGCCCCGCTCTGCGAGGTGGGCGACTTGTTGTTCTGCCGGGATGAGCGGGCGCTCCTTCATAATCGAGCCTCCAAAACGAAAAATGCGGCTGTAGGTACAGGTACCCGCAGCCGCTAAAAGCCCGAAGGCTTTTCACACTGAGGACAGTATACCCCACATTGCCGAAGGGGCAAAGAGTGCGGGGAACGTCCCCCTCTTTGCGACACTCGCCGCGAAGAGGGGGACGTTCGCTTTGGCGGTTTACTTCCCCTGCACCATGGTGAGTGAGATCTTCTTGCGGTCGCGATCGACCTTTTCGACCCACACCTTTACCGTGTCGCCGACGCGCACCACGTCGCTCGGGTGCTTGACAAAGCGGTTGGCCAGCTTGGAGATGTGCACGAGGCCGTCCTGGTGCACGCCCACGTCGACGAAGGCGCCAAAGTCGACGACGTTGCGCACCGTGCCCTTGAGCTCCATGCCGGGTTCCAGGTCGTCGATGGAAAGCGCCGAGCGGCTAAAGACCACCTCGGGCGCATCGTCGCGCGGATCGCGGCCGGGTTTCTTGAGCTCGTTGACGATGTCGATGAGCGTCAGGGTGCCGCAGTCCAGATCGCTTGCCAGCGTCGAGATGCTGCCCAGACGGCGCTCGATGTCGGGCACGCCACCGCGGCTGAGCTCGCTTGCCGCCACACCGGCGCGCTCTAGAACGGACGTAGCCACCTCGTAGCTTTCGGGGTGGACGCTCGTCGCGTCGAGCGGGTTCTTGCCACCGCTGATGCGCAAAAAGCCTGCGGCATTGAGGTATGCCTTGGGTCCCAGCTTGGGGACCTTTTTAAGCTGGCGGCGATCGGTAAAGGCGCCGTTTTCCTCGCGGTAGGCCACGATGTTCTTGGCCACGCTCGGCGTAATGCCCGATACGTATCCCAGCAAACTTGCGCTCGCGGTGTTTACGTC
>USBX01000077.1 GCA_900552995.1 uncultured Collinsella sp. | reverse complement strand
GCCTTATCGTCGGCAGCGTCAGATGTGTATAAGAGACAGGTTATGTACCGCACGCAGCGTCGTTGGGGCTTCGACATTACGATCGATGACCTGACGAGCGTCGTGGTCGGCGCGGTCTTTGGCCTCATCATCGGCGCGCGCCTGTTTTACGTCGTCTTTTACGGCGATGGCTACTATTGGACCCACCCGCTCGAGATCTTTGCCACCAACGAGGGCGGCATGAGCTTCCACGGCGGCCTGGTGGGCGGCATCTTGGGCGGCATCATCGTGTGCCGCATGTATAAGCTCGACGCCTGGACCGTCGCCGACCTTGCCGTGATCGGCGCCCCGCTGGCCCTGTGCCTGGGCCGTTGTGCCAATTTCGTCAACGGCGAGCTGTGGGGTAAGCCGACCGATCTGCCTTGGGGTGTGGTCTTTGGCGGCACTGCGGGCGATATGCCGCGCCATCCCTCCCAGCTCTATGAGGCGTTTCTTGAGGGCGTCGTGCTCTTCTGTTTTTTGCAGGTGCTCAGCCGCAAAAAGCCACTGCTGCCCCAGGGTACGTTTATGGGCGTGTTCGTGATGGGGTACGGCATCGTCCGCTTTCTCGTTGAGTTCGTGCGCGTGCCCGATGCCCAGCTGGGCTATCTGCTGGGAGGCGTTATCACCATGGGCCAGCTGCTGAGTTTGCCGCTCGTGATTGCCGGCCTGGTGCTCATCATCTTCGCCCGACACCGCAATCGCCCCCAGCGCATCTACCTCGACGTCTAACCACCACAAAGGGGACAGGCACCTTTGTGGTGGTTTGCTGGGCAACGATGACAGAACCGTAACGTTTTCCCAGATAAAACCTGCCAAAATAAACCTGTCCCTTTTTGGCGGGTTTCTAGAAAGGCTCTTTGGACTGTGAAGGATTCCGACCTCTCCACAACGGCTGCGCGCGACGCTGCCCGCATCGTCTGGTTTAAGCGCTACCCCGCCAAGCAGACGCTCATCGCATTTCTGCTCGCGCTGTTGGCGACCACGGCGTTTTCCATCGATCCCGCGCCGGTCTCGAGCAACGCAGTCTTGGCGATTGACCCCAAAGCCTCGGGCATGCTGTACGTGTGCTACGAGGTGCTCCTCTCGTTTGCCGGCCATACCGACGCGGTCATGCTGCTTGCGCTTGCCTGCCTGCTCACTCTGCCGTTTCGCTACGTATTCTTTGGCCGCGGCGATGCTTGGCGTCCTTCGGTGATCCTTCCGTCGCTGTTCTTTGCCGTCTGCATGGTGTTTGGCCGCAGCTACGACCTCACCGATTCTGCCGAGATCGTACTCGGCGACAAGGCTCGGATCATCTGCGCCTGGATAGGCGGTGCGGGCTGGATGCTCTTGGCGGTCGTTGCCTTCTACCTGGCTTTTGAGTGTCTAGATTGGCTGAGCTCTCGGCGCATTCCGTTTTCCGAAGCGCACTTTGGCCGCGTATGGCGTGTGGCTCACGCCGTGCTCTCGGTCCATCCCTTTGTCGGGCCCTTCCTGGTGCTTATGGTCGCCTGGGCGCCCACGCTCATCGCTTCGCTGCCCGGCCTTTTTATGGGAGATACGGGTGCGCAGATTCGCCAGTGGTTCAACTACCCCAACGGTACGAGTGACTACCTGCGTCTGCTCAATCCCAATGTGTTGCTCAACGGACATCACCCCGTGGTGCACACGGCTATCATCGGTTCGTGCGTCCAGCTGGGGCTTTCACTGTTCAACAGCGCCAACGCAGGTCTTGCCATCTACACCTGTGCTCAGTTCGTCATTACGGCCGCCTGCATGGCCTATTCCATCTCGTCGCTGCGCAAGCTGGGCGTGAGTCTGCTGGTCCGCGGCGTGATCTTGCTGTTCTTTGTGTTTATGCCCATGTTCTCCAACTACGCGGCCCTGCTTACCAAAGATGTGCTGTTTGCCGACGCGTTTTTGGTGCTGTTGGTGCAGGCCGTGAAGCTCGTGGCATGCGGCCTGCCCCGTCGCGATGCCAATGCCGAGCGTGCGGGCGAACAGAGGCCCGTGCTCTTTGCGCGCCATGACTGGCTGCTGCTCGCTCTGGGTGCCATGGGTTCCACGTTTCTGCGCAACGGCGGCCTGGTGTTTCCCCTGGCGGCATGCGTAATCGCAGCGGCGTTTTGCGCATGGGACGTGCATGTGACTCGTCGTGCAGCCAAGCAGACTGGTGCTGCGCCTTCAGGCGTCATCCCGCGTTTCCGCTGGGTCGGTGTCCTCGCGGTGCTCGCGCTCTGCCTTGCCTCTAATATGTACTTCACCAAGGTCTTTATGCCGGCGCACGACATTACGCCTGGTTCCAAGCGCGAAATCCTCTCGATTCCGTTCCAGCAGACGGCTCGTTTCGTCCAAAAGCACGACGGCCTCAACTCGGGTGTCAACCCTACGGTTAAGGAGGACGGCACTATCGTGGAGGCTCCTTGCGACGGCTTGGTGACCGACGATGAGCGTGCCGTGATCGACCGTGTGCTCAAGTACGAGAATCTGGGCCGCCGTTACAACCCCGACAAGTCCGACGCCGTCAAGAACTGCTTTAACGAGTACGCTTCGCAGGAGGACATCAAGGCCTATTTTGAGGTCTGGGCGCAGATGTTCAAAAAGGATCCCGAGTGCTATATCTCGGCGCTCATCAATAACTACTACGGCTACTTTTATCCGAGTGCCCGCGATGCGTGGGTCTACAGCACGGCGCGCAGTGCCGAGATTATGGCGAAGCCCGATAACCTCAAGTACTTTGACTTCCATCCGGTCGATAGCAAGGTTGTGCGCTGGTGCGACCACCTGATCAACCTGTATCGCGTGGCAGTACAGCGCATCCCGTTTATCTCGCTCACCATGAGCTCGGCTACTTACGTGTGGATTATGATCGCCGTGGTGGTCTACCTGTTGCGCCGCCATTCGTGGCGCGGGCTGGCCATTTGGGTGCCGCTTTTGGGCGTGCTTGCCGTGTGTCTGATCGGTCCCTGCAACGGCTCGACCTACATGCGCTACCTGTATCCGGTCATCGCCTGCATGCCCTTTGCCATCGGCGCCACCATCACCCGCAGCGACCTCCTCTGGTCCTAATTTGGTACATTGGGGTCAGGTTACTTTGCACCAAAGGGTGGCATCATCACGACGCCTTCATTTTGGGGTTTATCTCGCAGGCCAGTAGGTATATCATAACGACGTTTGTTTATATTGCCCGAGCATCTGCGCTGGGCTTTAGGTCGAAACCGATAGGAGACACGTATGTCCGGACACTCTAAGTGGGCCACAACCAAGCATCGTAAGGGCGCGCAGGACGCCAAGCGTTCCGCCCTCTTCTCCAAGCTGAGCCGCAACATCACCGTTGCTGCCCGTCTCGGCGGCGACCCGCTGCCCGAGAACAACGCCAGCCTCGCTGCTGCTGTTGCCAAGGCCAAGGCTCAGTCCATGCCTAAGGACAAGATCAAGTCCGCTATCGACAAGGCTTTTGGTTCGGGTGCCGATGCCGCCGTCTACGAGAACATCGTGTACGAGGGCTATGGTCCCGCCGGTGTCGCCGTCTACGTTGACTGCCTGACCGATAATCGCAACCGCACTGCCGCCGATGTCCGTTCCGCCTTCTCCCACGCTGGTGGCAACCTGGGCACCTCCGGCTCCGTCGCCTTCCAGTTTGAGCGCAAGGGCCAGATTGTCGTCGCCAAGGAGATCTTGGACGAGAACGCCAAGAAGGAGACTATGATCGCCAACGGTGCTGCCGGTGACGAGGAAGAGTTCATGATGGCCATCGCCGAGGCCGGTGGCGACGACTACGAGGACGCCGGCGAGGAGTGGATCGTCTGGACCGCTGCTAACGACGTCATGGCTGTCTCCAAGGCACTCGAGGAGCAGGGCATCCAGGTCAAGGGCTCCGAGACCACCATGGTCCCGACCACCCCGACCGAGGTCTCCGGCACCGATGCCAAGAAGGTCCAGCGCCTCATCGATCGCCTCGAGGAGCTCGACGACGTCCAGGACGTCTACAGCACCATGGACATGACCGACGAGGTCATCGCTGCCCTCGAGGAGGAGTAGCACCTGCACGGGTTAAGCCGTGCATATCTGGGCATAATGAAGCGAGTATGCAAGCCTCGTGGAATAGATGAGCCGGATCCGCGTGCGTAGAGCACCGGACCCGGCTCTTTTATAATGATGCGAATCGTTTTGCATTCTGTGGACCGAGACCCGAAAGGAGCGCCGCATGCGCGTGCTCAAACGAGCCCTAGCAATCGTGTACCTTGCCGCCGCCATCGTGGCGCTGGGCACGCTTGTCTGCCAGTTTTGGGGGCCGTATACGTATCGGTTTATGCTGCTGTTGCGTGACACCATGCCTCGCGTCGTCGTGACGGTGTGTGCCGCCATCGTGGCGCTTGGCGTGCTCGTCGGGTTTTTCCGCCTGATGTTCGCGCGCCGCGAGCCGTCCTGCGTGCATCCGGCGGGGGAGCGCAATATCGAGGTCACGCTCGCAGCGCTTTCCTCGTGCGCCCGTGCCGCGGCGGAGTGCGATGATCGCGTGATGGTTGAGCATATCGAGGCGCGCGTTCAAGGCTCCGACGAGTCGCACGTTCGTTTTAAGGTCGAGGCCATCGCGCTCGATGATAAGGACGTTGCCGCTCTTGCCACCTCGATGCAGCAGCGCATCGAGGTGGCCTGTGACACCATGCTCGGCACGCCGGGTACGACCGCGCGCGTCCGTTTTTTGCCGTCCAAGACTACCGTCCAGACCGTGGAGGTTTCCGGTGAGTGATACCAACCAAGACAAGACCGCCCGCACGCCGCGCCTGACGATCGATCAGAACGCTATGCCGGCAGGCGAGTCCGCCGACACCAAGCCCGAGGCCGGCGAGCAGCACGACAGTGCCGCCAACGACTTTGACGAAGCCATGGGTCTCATCAAGGGCACGGGCGCTGCTATCTGGAGCTACGCCGTGCGCCACCCCAACACTACGCTCGGCGCCGTGGCAGGCTTTATCCTCGCCGTGCTGGTACTTACGTTGGGCCTGTGGGACACGCTCGTCATCGCATTCTTTGTGCTGATCGGCGCCGTGATCGGCCAGATTCGCGACGGCGAGAACGGTATCGTTAACTTCTTCGGCCGTCTGTTTAGCGGCCGCTAATATGTATTCGACTGTCGCATCCGTGGCAGGCATAAGGAGGAACCATGGCTTTTAACACGAAGGTCGATGTGGCCGATACCGAGCTCGAGACGAACGGGGCCGTCGCCGCCGAGGCGGAGGACGTAACGCTCGAGGACGAGGCGCTCGTCGAGGCAGAGTCCGAAGACGAGGCGGACGAGGATGACGAGGAGGCGGACGAGTCCGAGGACTCGCTGACCTATTCCAACGGCGTGATTGAGAAGCTGTCTCTTATACACATCTCCGAGCCCACGAGACACTCGCTAATCTCG
>USBX01000076.1 GCA_900552995.1 uncultured Collinsella sp. | reverse complement strand
TTGTGCTGCCTTTTTTGATCATTCCCTTCGAAATGATTGACGATATCGTCTTCCATCATGAAAGCTTCCAGGAGACGGGCATGATGACCGCCTTGGCGCTCACCGTCGTCGAGCTCGCCATCTTCTGCTACTGCGCGCTCGCGCCGCGCTTTGGCATGCGCGGCAAGCAGTGGAAAGAAATGCAGCACCGACTCGTCGTCGAGCAGGCTGAGAAAGACCACTCGGCACAAATCGCAGGTGTTATCGGTACGCAGGCCGCCGCGCGCCTGCTCAAGAACAGCGACAACGAGACCGCACGCAACCTGGGCGGCGCGGCAGAAGTCGCCGCTGCCGTAGGCGCCGTCGCCACCGCGGCAGACGTGCTTGCCGAAAGCTTTGCCAACGCAAAAGCCATGTCAGAGGCCTGTGGCGTGCCTATCCCCCGTGCAAAAAAGTGGATCGTCGCGCTTGTGGCACTGCCCCTCGCAATCGTGTGCGGTGCCTATATCCCGCAGCTGGCGCAGGGAAACATCGAGATGCAACAGAACGCCGCGGCCGCGGCCGAGCAGATCGCCATCGCCCGCAAGGCATTAGAGCCCGCATGCGAGTACGTGTCCGCCGATGACCCCTACGAGCGATATCAAGATTACGGCTATCATGTCCGCGGCTATCTGCACGAAGGCGACTCCGACGCCCAGAAGACCTATACGTATCTGGACTTTGACAACAAGGGGACGCTCAAGGAAGTGAGCTACGCGGCAGAGGTCGACCCCAGCGCGAGCCTCGAGGATAACCTTGCCCACATCGAACGCGAGCTTGACGAGCTTTCCTCTGCCGTTCAAACCGTTGACGTCAAGACGGTGAGCCCCGAGCTCTTGGCACCGCAGAAACTCCCCGAAGAGTTTAGGCAGGCATTTTTGAACGGCTCACTCTACGAGAGAATCTCTATCAGGACGAGTGACGACCTCATCAAAACGTATTACTCGTTTGATACGGATCCCGAGGACGAGTTTGACGAGTACACCCATCCAAGCGTCCGTATTACGCTGATGGGCAAAATAAACTAGAAGGCGCGGGAAGGGGCCACCCCTTCCCGCGCCTTTTCATCCAATGTGACAAAGGGGCAGTCCCTTTGTCACATTATTCGGAGCGTAGGGCTTCCACAGGGTCTTTCTTGGATGCGCTGCGGGCCGGCAGCAGGCCGGCAACGACCGTCAGCAACACCGAAATCACAATGAGCATCAGCGCATCCTGCGCGGGCAGACTCATCAGATTGGGGACCTGCTTGGCGGCAAGTGCCCAGGCATTAACCGGAAAACTCACGGCCACCACGACGACAATGGCAAAGACGCCGGCAATGAGGCCTTCGATAAAGGTCTCGGCATTAAATACGTTGGCCACGTTGCGCTTTGACGCGCCGATCGCGCGCAGGATGCCAATCTCCTTTTTGCGCTCCAGTACGCTGATGTAGGTGATGATGCCGATCATGATGGAGCTCACGACCAGGCTGATGCTCACGAATGCGATGAGCACCAAGCTGATGGTGTTCACGATGTCGGTCACCGAACCCATGATGATACCCATGTAGTCGGTGTACGAGATTGCCTGTTCATCGTGGCCGGCAGCTTTGACCTGCTTGTTGTACGCATCGATGTGATCGAGCACGCGCTCCTTGGCCTCAAAGTCGCGCGGGAAAATCTTAACCGAGATGGGGTCTGCCTCATCCGCATAGCCCAGCGTGGTCAGATTGTTATCGTAGGTGAGCTTCGACGCCTTGGCATAGCTCATCATGAGCGAACTCAGGTCCTCGGCGTCCATGTTGAAGTGGATAGCATGAGCAAAGGCACTCGCATCCACGTGCATGGCGCTCGCCAGGTTGGCAAAACTCGAAGACATCTGCGTCGCCATCTGGTCCATGAGCCCTGCCGCGCCCGCCTTGAGCTGGGACGATACCGTCGACGCTATCTGCTCGCTGATTGCCTTCATCACCTGATCCATAGCCTGCTGCAGATACGGAGCCAGTTGCTTTTGCACATAGTCGGTCATCGCCTGCCGCAGGCGCTCGGCCAGGGCATCGCCGCCGAGCGCTTTGAGCTGGGCCAGGATTTGCTGAGCTGCCGTATCGTTCTCAAGATACGTCGAGAACGCGGCGGCAAGCTTTGACGCGTCCTTAAGATCATCGGGTGTCAGCTCCTTAAACTGATCAGACCGCAAAAAGCCCTCAAACAGCTGGTTGGCTAGTGTTCCCACCTGCTTCATTTGCTCGGGCGCAAGTTCCAGACCGTCAAAGATACCCGAGAAATCGGGGGCCGGCGCTTTGGCCATGATGTCACTAAAGTCGATGTCCTTACCAACGCCCGAAAGGTCAATGTTCAGCCCGGACAAATCGATACCAGAAAGGTCGACACCGCCCGCCGCGCCCGAGAGCGCAGATGCATCGAACGAGAACGCGCTCTTCAGCGCCGCCTCGTCCACACTGAACATACTGCCCAGATCCACGCCTTGCTTGGCCTCACCTTGCAACTCGTCAAAGGTTTTGTCCGTAAAGACATCCGTCTCGGGGTGGGCAAGCTGCTCCTGCACGATCTGCGAATTGGCGGCGCGTTCCATAAGCTGGCGAGTCAGCGCATGCGTATAGGCAATGCCCGGAGACAACGCGCTCGCGTTGGCGGTCTCGTTCGGTCGCACCACGCCCACAATGTGCACATCAATACCGTCGGCAACTTTGGCCGTCATAAAGTCGGCATCGCCAGACATGTCGGTCCACATGCCGGTCTCTTCGTTTTTGCGATAGGCATCGGCCGGCGACAACACTTTAAACGCCGTGGACAGCGCGTCGTCGTAGGTAAAGTCGCTGCCGGTCTTGGGCGTCTCTACCTTGCCGTCGGCCGTCATGGCGCTGTTTACCAGATCGTTGAGCTCATCGATATCCAGCGCACCGATGCTGTAGAGCGTGTAGTCGCCCACCGTGCCGCGGCTCGAAAGCACCATTACGGCTTCGTTAGCAGACGTAGGCCAATGGCCGGCGACGACATCGTACTGGCTGTCGAGCAGGCTCTGGTCGTCGATCATCTCGTTAAAGACCGAGGTTCCCATGGATTCCATGCTCACCGTTGCCGCCGAACTTGCGCCGCCGCTCATGGCCTCGGTCATAGCGTTGGGCACCAGCCGGACAGGCTTCTCATCGCCCTTGCCCGCACGATAGACAACCGGCGTCACGCCATAGCCGTACTGGATAGCATTGACCTCTTTATTGATACCGTCGCCACCGGCATCGAGCCATGCCTTAAAGCTCGTCATATCGTTAGATTTAACGCTCGCAAACATGTCCTTTACGGCTGTGACCACAGGGATCTTGTCGGTTCCCTTAGCTTTGCCACCGGTAGCGTCATCGGACGAGTCCTCGCCCTTGAACGCCTCCTCATCCGCAGTCCCATTCCCGCCCATCATGGACGACAGGTCGTAATCCTGCTTGGAAATCGTAAGCGGGTAGCTCGAGAGCGTGTCCTCCTCGACCTTTTTGATGTAGCCGTTTACGCCGTTGGACAGCGCCAGAATCGCTGCGATGCCAATAATGCCAATCGAACCTGCAAAGGCAGTCATGGCCGTACGGCCCTTCTTGGTCATGAGGTTTCGGGCAGAAAGCCCCAGCGCCGTCACAAAGCTCATCGAGGTTTTGCGTGTGGGCTTGGCCTCGCGACGCGCGGCCTCGGTAGCATCAAAGGGATCTGAATCGTCGGTGATCTTGCCGTCCGCCAGGGTGACGATGCGCGTGGCGTACCTGTATGCCAACTCGGGATTGTGCGTGACCATGATGACCAAACGATCGCGCGCAACATCCTTGAGCAAATCCATGACCTGTACGGATGTCGTTGAGTCCAAGGCGCCGGTCGGCTCGTCAGCCAGCACAATCTCGGGATCGTTGATTAAGGCGCGGGCGATGGCGACGCGCTGCATCTGCCCGCCCGAAAGCTGGCTCGGGCGCTTGTCAACGTGCTCGCCCAGGCCAACTGCCTCGAGCGCCTTGCGCGCACGCTGGCGGCGCTCGGCACGCCCCACGCCCGTGAGCGTAAGCGCCAGCTCCACGTTTTCCAAAATGGTCTGATGCGGAATGAGGTTATAGCTCTGGAACACAAAGCCGATGCGATTGTTACGATAGGCGTCCCAATCGCGGTCGCTGAAGTCCTTGGTCGAGATGCCATCGATCAGCAGATCGCCAGAATCGAAATGGTCGAGTCCACCAATGACGTTGAGCATCGTAGTTTTACCCGAACCCGAGGGACCCAGGATGGCTACAAACTCGTTATCGCGAAAAGACAGGCTTACGCTGTCGAGCGCTACCTGCGTAAACGACTGCGTAACGTACCTTTTGCAAATATCTCTGAGATCCAGCATGGACGGCAACCTCTCTCGCGCGGGCGCGCTCGCCCGCTCCCCCGCCGTTCGCATTCGACGCGTTTGTCCTACTCTATCCTCATTTTTGGCCGGTACCAGTGAGGAATGTAACGAACCGCACCAAAAAAACGAACGGGATGGCACGCCGCGTGGCGCACCATCCCGCATATAACATCCCCGATGCGACAAAGAGGCTGTCACTTTGTCACATTCCAATGCGCGCTACTTTTCGAGCCCGCACGGCATAACGTTAGCGCTGCCGCGGCGAGCCTCAGTCACGGCTGCAAAGAAGCGATAGCCGCCCGAGAAGTTAAAGCACTCAAAGCCATGCTGCGCCAAAATGCGGCAAGCAATGTAGCTGCGAATGCCGCTCTGGCAAATCACGTAGACCGGCTTGGCCCGGTCGAGCTCGCTCAGGCGATTGCGCAGATCATCGACGGGAATGTTTACGAAACCATCGATATGCCCGCGCTCATACTCCCCTTCCGTACGAACATCGAGCAGCTGCACGCTGCCATCGCGTGGCAAGTTGGGCTCATCCTCCCAATGCCACTGCGCCAGTATGCCGCGATTGAGGTTCTCGATCATAAAGCCCGCCATATTGACGGGATCCTTCGCCGATGAATACGGCGGCGCGTATGCTAGGTCCAAATCCTTAAGCCTATCGCCGCGCATGCCTGCCTGGATGGCAGTCGCCAGAACGTCGATACGCTTGTCCACACCATCGATGCCCACGATTTGCGCACCCAGCAGGCGCAATCCCTGCTTCTCGAAGACAACCTTCATGGTCATGGGCGTTGCACCCGGATAATAACCCGCATGCGAACCGGGCGACAGGACCACGCTGTCGCAGTCAATTCCCGCCGCATGTGCCGCCTTTTCGGATAGTCCCGTGCTTGCCGCCGTCAAGTCGAATACCTTGATAACCGATGAGCCCAACGATCCGAGGTAGCAGCTGTCCATGCCGGCTATGACATCGGCGACGACACGCCCCTGCTTGTTGGCGGGGCCGGCGAGCGAAATGACCGCGTCCTCGCCGGTCACCTGATGCGTGACCTGCACCTGTCTCTTATACACATCTCCGAGCCCA